>CALZHX010000296.1 GCA_945787435.1 uncultured Woeseiaceae bacterium | reverse complement strand
GACTGAGGAGTCAGTAGATTATAGTTAATGACCCTTCGGTCAGCAAGTGAAATGCGTCACATTCGTTCATAATGCGGCCGCATGTTTACCTACATCGATCCAAGTGTCCGCGAACGTCTTGTTGAGGCTGGTAAGTTATTCCGTATCGACCGCGACGGTGCTGGCACAATCAGCGCCCTGGGGCCGATCCCTATGCCACTGCAGCTTGGCGAACAGCACATAGATGTGCAGTGGTATGCGACCGTTCGCAACACTGAATTGACAAAGATCGAAGATCTCGCTGCCGAGTTACGCGCGAAGCACGGACAACGTTCGTTCGCTGAGCTTGCGTCGTCCATGGCTGTTAATAGTGTGTTGCTGGTCGGTGATCCGGAGACGTGGAGCAATCCGCTGATACGAGTGCACTCGAGTTGTATGACAGGTGATGTCTTCGGCTCGCAGCGCTGTGAGTGCGGGCCGCAGTTTCAGTCCGCAATTAGCCTGATCAACCAGGACGAGCAGGGCGGTATGCTCATATACATGTCAGGTCATGAAGGCCGTGGCATCGGCTTATGGGCGAAAGCGGCAACTTACCTGCTACAGGACGGCGGTGAAGACACGTACCAGGCAAACCGTTCGCTCGGGCTTCCGGATGACTCGCGGGATTTCAGTGACGCGGCCGCGTTGATCAAACATTTTCGGGGCGACGGTCCGTTCCGTTTGCTGACAAACAACCCGAAGAAAATCGATGATCTAACGAATGCAGGGCTGAGCGATATCACACCCGTCAAACATGTATTCGGCGTCACCGATGCCAACCGTCGCTACCTCTCGGCGAAGCAGGACTGGGGCCACCGCCTGAGTACAGAGGACATCAACGAGTCATAACAGCGCGGCCTTACTGCGCTTCAGCTGGTCAACAGCGGCCTCACCAAGTTTCAGGGCAAGCGCGACCTGCAGCGCATCGAGAAGGGCAAGATGTGCCAGACGCGAACTCATTGGCGTGTAGACGCTGGCGTCTTCAATCGCTGTGCAGGGGAAAAGGATATCCGCTAAACCTGCCAGTTCGGAAAGCGGATTGGTCACGGCAATTACGCTGGCACCGCCGCCTTGGGCGAGATTGGCGGCACGTAACAGTTCAGGCCATCGCCCCGAGTGCGATATCAGGATCAGGCTGTCGGCGTTAGTCAGGGTGGCCGAATACTGCAACAAACTGGGCATGTTCGTCAGAGCCACACACGGGGTGCCGAGTCGAAAAAACTTGTTGCAGGCGTCATCGGCGACATGTCCCGATGCCCCGACCCCTCCAAAAACAATTTGCCTGGCCGCGGACAGGGCGACGGCGGCTTTATCAAACGGCATCGATGTCGCGCGGGCGCGTATGTCGATCAGCGTGCGAATCGACGCATCCATCACCTTCGAGACGGCATCCGACGTCGTGTCGTCCTCGCTCACATCGCGATGCACGTAAATGGCTGGCCGGCTCAGCGCTTCAGTCATGCGAAGAGTGAATTCGCGAAAACCCTCAAGGCCGACGTGTCTGCAGAAGCGAATGACGGTCGGTTCGCTGGTGCCGACTTTGGCGGCGACATCGGCAAGCGTTGCATCCGCCGCCTGTCGCGGATGTTCGAGTACCCAGCGTGCGACGCGCTGTTCGGCGCGGCTGAGGTCGGGCAGTCGTTCTTCGATACGTACTAGCATGTAGTAAAACTACAATAATGTAGTCGAATATTCCACTATGTTGTGCTATTTACGGCAAAAATGTAGTAAAGTTTCAGAAATAACCGGACTTTCTCTATGGCTAAACTTCTCCCCGTCGATGTCTTCGACCTGATCATTTTCGGCGGTACGGGTGATCTTGCGATGCGCAAACTGTTGCCGGCGCTGTTTCACCGTGATCGTGATGGTCAGATTACAGGTGACAGCCGCATTATCGCGGCTGGTCGCGGCGCGCTCAGCAGGGAACAGTACCTGGAGCTCGTCGAGGCATCGTTGCATAAGAACCTGGGCAAGGGCGAGTTTGATGCTGCGCAATGGCACTCGTTCAGCCAGCGCGTGCACTACGTCGAGGCCGACGCGCTGCAGCACGAGCGTTGGGGGGATCTCGTGGCGATGCTTCGTGGTGCGGAAGATCGGGTACGCGTTGCCTACCTGGCGACGGCACCGAGCCTGTTCGGCCCGATTGCAATTGGGCTGCGCGAGAATGGCCTGGTCACAGAAAATAGCCGCATCGTTCTCGAGAAACCACTTGGGCGCGATCTGGCATCGGCATCAGAAATTAACGACCAGGTCGGCGACTGTTTTGCCGAAAACCAGATCTATCGCATCGACCACTATCTTGGCAAGGAGACCGTGCAGAATTTGCTCGCACTACGCTTTGCCAATTCCTTGCTCGAACCATTGTGGCGGCGAGGTTCGGTTGACCATGTGCAGATTACGGTCGCGGAAGATCTTGGCGTTGGTGGTCGCATCGATTTCTATGATCGTGTCGGCGCACTGCGCGACATGGTACAGAACCATCTGCTCCAGCTCGTGTGCCTGACTGCCATGGAGGCGCCATCGAGCCTGCACCACGATGCGGTCCGTGACGAGAAGATAAAAGTCCTGCGCGCACTCCGCCCCATTGATGCCGATGCAGTGCGCAGCAGCACCGTGCGTGGTCAATACGGTACCGGCGCGATCAACGGCGAGTCAGTTCCCGGGTATATCGATGAACTTGAAGACAAGGAGAGCAGCACTGAGACCTTTGTAGCGCTAAAGCTCGAGATCGATAACTGGCGGTGGTCCAACGTGCCGTTCTATCTACGTACCGGCAAACGGCTCAACGGAAAACACTCGGAAATTGTCGTGCAGTTCCAGGACGTCCCGCATTCGATCTTTCCGGAGCAGAAGTTCAATGTCGTACCGAACCGACTGATGATTCGTCTGCAACCCGATGAGGGCGTCAAGTTATCTCTAATGGCCAAGGAACCCGGACCAGGCGGATTTGAATTGCGTCCGGTGTCACTCGACCTGAGTTTTGAAGAAACATTCGGACTGCGCTATCCCGATGCTTATGAACGTCTGCTCATGGAGGTGCTGCGCGGCAATCCAGCGCTGTTCATGCGCCGCGATGAAGTCGACGCCGCGTGGCGATGGGTCGACAGTATTATTGCTGCCTGGGAAACATCGAAGCAAAAAGTTGAGTCGTACGTCGCCGGATCCTGGGGTCCGAGCGCATCGGATTTGTTACTCGATCGCGATGGCCGTGCCTGGCACCCGGAGATCTGAGGCTAATATGGAGCACTTTCATGACTCTCGTGAAGAGGCGTCGCTTGCTGCTGCGAGCCGCATTGTCGCAGCGCTGACCAGGCGACTGGACAGCCAGTCCAGGGCATCGCTGGTTGTTAGCGGTGGATCGTCACCAGCGATTTGCTACTCGGCCCTCGCCGACACCGACCTTGCGTGGAACCGTGTGCAAGTCTTGTTGAGCGATGAGCGCTGGGTGCCACCAACGCACTCCGACAGCAACGAGAAAATGGTGCGTGAGGAGTTGTTGATCGGTCATGCCGCCGCCGCCGATCTGTTGCCACTCTACGATGAACAGATATCCGTAGCCGCAAGAAGTTCGATGTTGAATGAGGCGCTCGTGGACCTGCCCGTCCCGTTTGCCTGTTCTCTGCTGGGCATGGGAGAAGACGGTCATTTCGCCTCTCTGTTTCCCGATGCAGACGATCTCGAACTCGGCCTGAAAGTGGATAGCCGAACGCACTTTATACCTGTCAACACGGCGGCAAGCCCGCATCCTCGCATCAGCATGACGCTTGCTGCTTTGTTACGCAGCGACGAAGTCATACTGCTGTTTTTCGGCGAATCCAAACGTGAAGTTTACGAACGGGCGAAGGCCTCATCGACTGCACTTCCCGTATCGAAATTACTGTTTCAGAGCCGTGCGCCCGTGCACGTGTACTGGGCGCCCTAGCAGAGACAAGCAATGAACAAAGTCATCGAACGCGTCACGCAAAGAATTCAGGATCGCAGCCGGACAACCCGCATCGAGTACCTGCAACGAATCGACCTCGCCGCGAGCGACGGTCCATCTCGTGGTCATTTGTCCTGTAGCAACCTGGCCCACGGCATGGCGGCGTCCGGGAAAGCGGAAAAAGAATCGCTGCGCGGAACGACGGTTCCGAACATCGCCAGTGTGTCTTCGTACAACGACATGCTGAGCGCGCACCAGCCGTTTGAGCACTACCCGAAACTCCTGAAAGAGGCGGCAGCGGCCGAGGGAGCGGTGGCGCAGTTCGCAGGCGGCGTCCCGGCAATGTGCGATGGAGTGACGCAGGGACAAGACGGTATGGATCTGTCGCTGTTTAGCCGCGACGTAATCGCAATGTCGACAGCGGTCGCGTTGTCGCACAACATGTTTGATGCGGCACTGTGTCTCGGAATCTGCGACAAGATCGTGCCGGGCCTGTTGATCGGTGCGCTCGCGTTCGGGCATCTGCCCGTCGCATTTGTTCCTGCAGGGCCAATGATATCGGGCCTGCCAAACAAGGAGAAAGCACGAATTCGCGAGGAGTATGCGGCGGGCCGAATTGGCCGCGACGAACTGCTTGCCGCGGAGTCGGCATCCTATCATTCACCCGGAACCTGCACGTTTTACGGTACGGCCAACAGCAACCAGATGCTTATGGAGTTTATGGGGCTGCAGTTACCTGGCGGATCGTTTGTGAACCCGGGTACAGAATTACGTGATGAGCTAACCGCTGAGGTTGTGCGCACCGTGCTTGGCATCACCGACCTTGGTGATCATTACACACCAATCGGACGCATCGTCGATGAGAAAGCAATCGTAAATGCCGTAGTCGGCTTACTGGCCAGTGGGGGGTCGACGAATCACACACTGCATCTCGTCGCGATTGCAGCAGCAGCAGGCATCAGGATCGACTGGACCGATTTTGCCGACTTGTCGTCAGAAGTTCCTCTGTTGGCGCACGTCTATCCCAATGGGCTGGCGGATGTGAATCATTTTCACGCTGCCGGCGGGCTCGGCTACATGATGGGTCAACTGCTGGATGCAGGACTCCTGCATGAAGAGGTGCAGACAATTCTCGGCGCAGGACTCGACAAGTTCCGCCAGGAGCCCGTTATCGACAACGGCAAGCTGGGTTGGCAAAGCGCGCAGTCAAAATCGCTCGACAAGGAGATTCTGCGACCCGTTGATGCGCCGTTCAATAGTGAAGGTGGCCTGCTTGGTGGAGAAGGCAATATCGGCCGGGCAATCGTAAAAGTTTCAGCCGTCGAGGAAAAACACCACTCAGTAACCGCGCCTGCGCGGGTATTCGAATCGCAAGTGGCGTTCACCGAGGCATTTAACAACGGCGAACTGGAAATGGACTTCGTTGCCGTATTGGCTTGCCAGGGACCGAGAGCCACAGGCATGCCAGAGCTGCATAAACTCACGCCGTACCTCGGTGTCCTGCAAAATCGCGGATTCAAGGTTGCGTTACTGACCGATGGCCGGATGTCGGGCGCATCGGGCAAGGTGCTGGCCGCGATTCAGGTAACGCCTGAAGCAGTTTGTGACGGCGTTGTCGGGAAGATCAAAGACGGCGACCAGATCACGATCGACGCGGTCGCCGGCGTCTTGTCGGCGACGGCCAATGACGATCCTGCACTCCGGTTGACGGAGAGCAGTGCTCCGAGCAGCAGTCATACCGGCATGGGCCGCGAGTTGTTTGTCCAATTCCGGAAAAACGTCAGCAGCGCCGAATGCGGCGCAACAATCTTCGGTGGAGAATAGTATGGATGCGGGCAATCTGATGGACGGTGCCAGAATCGTTCCAGTGGTCGTCATTGACGATGTCGACACCGCCGTGCCGCTGGCGGAGTGCCTGCTATCTGCAGGCCTTCAATT
>CALZHX010000295.1 GCA_945787435.1 uncultured Woeseiaceae bacterium | reverse complement strand
TCCCGCCGCCTGTTATCAGCGCGTCTGCCAACGCTACTTCTCTAAAACCGAGTTGGGATTTCCGGCAACGAATGGATAAGTCGAGAAGTAGACTGGAATGCCATTCATGATGGTTTCCTCGAGGTTCTCCCGCTTCTTATCTGTTATTCGCCCGATACCAACGGCTTCCCAAACAAGCTGACGGCGTTTGTTGTCGATAAGGTCAATGTTGAATGTGCCTTCGGTGTACTCCGATACATGTGTCTGGGTTGCGTAGCCGTAGCCACCCCACCCGCCGTAGGAGTACGGGCCGCCACGATAGCCGTAGTAACCGCCTGCCATCGGCGGCGCGGACGTTGTTCTCACATCGAGCTTATCGGCAAATTTCGCGCCAAAATTGATGTACAGATCGGGATTGTCTGACTTCGTGTAGCCGCGTTTTTCCATTTCGATGGTTACGGCTCTGATGACGTATTGCGTAAAGAGACTTTGCGCCTGGCCGTAGTCCGGACCCGCCCCCTCTACAAAATTGTAAGTGCTGTAGGCACCAAAATCCGCCCCTCGGTCGTAGTCCGTCAGTATGTTGGGGACGCTGGCACAACCGACAACAGCAAGTGCCGACAACAGAGGAATCAGTCGGCCGATTTGCCGCCATGGTTGGTGAATCTGCATTTCGAGTTCTCCTTGATTTCAGGTATCTTGGCGGTTCGACGAATGTCCTACTACCAGAGCCAATTATGCCGCGTGTCGCCAAAACAAAATACTGCTTGCTGGCTTTTTTTTCATTTACCGCCAGTGCTGTTTCAGCCGCGGATCCACAACAACAGGTCTCAGGTCTTATGGACAATTCGATCGTCCACCAAGCGATGGGAGACATCGTGGCATCCGACGCACAACTGCTCGACGAGACGATCGAACTCACCGAGATCCCGGCTCCACCATTTGCTGAAGAGATGCGCGCGCAGCGTTTCGGGCAGAAGCTCCGCGAGGCCGGACTGACCGATGTCTCCATCGACGAAGAAGGCAATGTCATCGGTCGACGCCCCGGCCGCAGCGGAGACCGAACGGTAGTGCTATCGGCCCATCTCGACACCGTCTTCCCTGCCGAGACTGATGTCACGGTCAAAATAGACGGCGATACCTTGTATGCACCAGGTGTTGGTGACAACACACGCGGGCTGGTCGTCGTTCTCGCGATTCTCCGTACGATGCAGCAACACAGCATTGAAACCGACGCCGACGTGCTGTTCGTCGGCAATGTTGGCGAGGAAGGACTCGGCGACCTTCGCGGTGTTAAATATCTGTTCCGCAAAGGAGGCCCGCGAATCGATGCCATGATCGCCGTCGATGGTGGCAAGGCCAATCGCCTCGTATATGGCGGTGTGGGCTCGCACCGCTATCGGGTTACCTACAAAGGACCGGGAGGCCACTCCTGGGGCGCCTTCGGCAGGGCCAGCCCGCACCATGCGATGGGTCGCGCGATTTCAGCGTTCGTCGAAAATGCCGGTGAGGTCACGTCCAGCGGCAGTAAAACGACGTACAACGTCGGCCGAATCGGCGGCGGCACATCGGTTAACTCGATCGCGTTCGAGTCTTGGATGGAGGTTGATCTGCGATCCGGCGATCAGGCGAAGCTCGATGCAGTCGACGCAGTTTTACAACGTGCTGTACAAAAAGCCCTGCAAGATGAAAATGCAGCGCGTTTGGGCGGCGAGGAATTGACGGTCGATGTCGAGCGTATCGGCACGCGCCCTGCCGCTCGAGGTGACGTCGAGTCGCCCCTTGTGCAAACAGCGGCAGCCGCAATGAATGCACTCGGCATCGAGCCTGACCTGCAGATATCCTCGACCGATGCCAACTACCCGATCTCCATAGGCATCCCGGCGATAACGCTTAGCCGTGGAGGCGTCGGCGCAAACGCTCATGCCCCGAACGAGTCGTGGAAGAACGAGAATGCACACCTTGCAATTCACATCGCCCTGATCACTCTCCTTGCAGAGGCGGGCGCCGTATTCTGAAGAACAAGCGAGCTGTACCGCTGGACGAAGGTCCTGATTGCTATCGGGGAGTCTAGCCACTAAGGTTGCCCAATGAACGAACAACATAGAATGGCACAGGTTCTGGCCGGCCACCGCAAGGTTATTCACCGCGTGGTCATCAAGATCACGATCTATTATGCAATTCTCACGGCTATCGTTGCTCTCGCCATCTTTATTAATCCGGCCATCGTCGACGAACTGCCGCTGGGCGGTGTCGGAGACATCGCCAATTACGGCAGTTCCGAGGTGTACGACCTCGAAGAAGCCTTTCTCAGTGCCGATGACGAGGAACTCGGGGATATCGTAACCGAGACGACCCGGGCGCGTGTCGCCCAGGGACCAGCCTGGCTGCGTGGCGCGATCTCGCTGTTTTACTCGATGTTAGCCACCTTGTTACTCATGCTACCGGTCTCCTGGGTATATAAGTCGATTCATACCGACAGCATCTATGACCATTCGATCGACACCACGACACTTGTGCTCCCGGCCGTCGTTGCAGGTATCGTCACGGTCGTCCAGCACAGCCTCGCTCTCGCTTTTAGCCTCGCTGGCATCGTAGCCGGCGTGCGCTTCCGGCGGGCACTAAGCGATACGTTCGACACACTTTTCATTCTGTCATCGATCGGTGTCGGCATCGCGGCTGGCATCAAGTCGATCGAGATCGCAGTCGTGCTGACAGTGTTCTTCAACTACGCAGCATCGGCCGTATGCGCGTATGGTGACGGGCTCGAATCACAGCATGTCGTGCAACGTGACATTCGGAAGAAGCAGGCGAAGGCGGCCAAAGCGGCCGCAAGAGACGCCCAGACGGAATCGACGGGGTCGGCATCTAATCTGTAGCTATGTCGAAATGACGCTTCATCAGGTTTTCGCCGCGGCAGCGCTCGATGATCAACCTATCCGTTAATTCCGGGCTATCGATCACTTCGTAGAACTCTTTAACGTACTCAATCGATTTTTCCCGGATCTTCTCTTCAAGTTCCGCCGTATTGTCAAGCAGTGCAAATATTTCCTCACGCTTGAGCTGCGCATGTGCAATCGCTGCATCGAGTATTGGACGCGGTTGGCACAGCCCGTAGTAGTACCGAGAACGCACGTCACGAATAGGAATCTGGCTGGGCGGCGCCGCATACGTTGCGTTCACAAACCCGGAAAAATCAAAGTCAAACGGCACCGGAATAACACCATACTCTGCCTCTTCAATACCCAGCAACTCAATGTTGTGACAACAGTCGTCGTCACCGGATGGCTTGATGACTGAGTAGTCGTTGTTCGCAATCATGAACTGGAAGATCTGCGCGATGGCTAATCGCGGATGGTCGAGCTGCGCGTAACGCACGATATTCAAGTGCAGGCGATCGAGATTAAGCCGTTTGGCCATGTCCGAATCATCTTCGATTAGAAATGCGATATCGGTCCGCGAATCGAGTTGCTCGTCGTGGTCCACGTAGCTGAGTCGGACAAGTCGCGTCGAAAAACTGTGATCAGTCAGGATCTGTAGCATGCGATAGGCAAGGTACTCGAGCACAACGTATTGCTGGTAACGGTCGCCGTCCTTGCATGGTGCCACCAGCTTCACTTTGTCTTGCCCGGCGAACAGCGTGCCCTTGACCTCAGACTTCTTGAAATTGAGTTGCAGTGGCGGGAACTGGCAGACCTCACGACGAAAATGACCACGTGTGCGTATTGATGCCTGCAGACGCCTGGTCTCGCCGTCCTCATCAATGTAGGTCCACTGCCCCGGGAAATAGATACGTACGTCCTGATGGCGTTGCGCGTAGGCCTGCGAGATGGGTGCGGTCAGCACGGCCCTGAGGATGTTGTCGTTTCGAAAAAGCGGGTGCTTTTCCCCTGACGGGTTGTCCTGCGCCCAGGCACAGAACGGCATCACCAGGAGAATAATGAGGTTTTTCAGTCTCATAGCCGTCTTTACACGGAACTCAATCGGATTCGTTAAACGAAGATACTGAGGAAACCACAAATCGAGCGAACAGGATAGCGACCACGGCGAGACACCAGACAATGACAGCGCCGGCCGGCAGATCTGCTATGACCGAGACGACCAGTCCGGTGAGACAACCGAGTATGCCAACACCGTAGCCGCACGCGATGCGAATCCCATGCCGGTTTATCCGCCGCGTGGCAAGTGCAGGAATGATCAGGCTGGCGAAAACAAGGTAGATTCCGACCAGCTGAACCGAGGCTGTCACTGCAAACGCGAACATGGCGTAGAAACCGAAGCCGCTGACACGATCACGCATCAACAACCACGCGGCGAGCACTGCAATACTGATCAGCGCCGCCGGCAACAGTTGGTCGAAGTTCACCCACAGGATTTGGCCAACGAGCAGTTCCTTCAGGTGCTCGCCACCGTGAGGATTGCCGGAAAGAACGAGGATGCCCGCCGTCGCTGCGAGGACGAATGACACGCCGATCAACGCCTCCTGAACCTCCGGCCAGCGTTTGTCGGTCCAGTGCAATATAGACGCTGCCAGCAGGGCTGCCGATACGGCGGCGATCTGCACCATCCATCCTTCTGCTTCCCAACCCATCGTGTCCGCTGCGATCACACCAAGACCGGCAACCTGGGCAATAGCCAGATCGATGAAAATGATGCCGCGCCGCAAGACCTCCGTACCGAGCGGCACGTGTGTACTGAGGACGATCAGGCTTGCGACAAAGGCCGGGGCAATGATGCCAAGTTCGAATCCGTTCATGTCTGGTGCTCTTCCAGGATTCTCAGCGTCTCGTCAAACAGCGTAAACAGGTCAGTCACCGCGGCATTGCCCGATATCGTATAAGGCAATTGAATGGCCGGTACCGAGAGGCGTTTGTTCAACCACAACGACGGCTTCTCGTTTTCGTACGGTGTACGAATAACGACTACGGGTGGATTGACGCTCAGTCTTTCCAGTAACGACGCAAGCTGGGCCCCACTTGGCGGAATACCCGGCTTCGATTCAATCGTTGCCACAATATCAAGGCCAATCCAGTTCGCAAGATAGCTAAAACTTCGATGGTGCGTTGCGACCTCGAGTCCCGCAAGCGACATTACCCGCTGATCCCAGGACGCGAGGGCGTCAGACCAACGTTCCTGGAAGTCAGCAAGTCGCGCGTTGTAGTCCACCGCGTTCTTTGTATCCATCGCTGCGAGTTGTTCGGTCAGCGCCACGGCGACCCTGCGAATATTGCGTGGATCGAGATGCACGTGCGGATTGCCTTGCGGATGGATGTCGCCTTGCGATCGGCTGATAACCTGGGGCACCTCCAGTTTGCGCACAAAATCTGACGCCATGAAGATCTCGGGATTACCGCCACGGCGCAATAACAACGGCAACCAGCCGATTTCCAGATCTGCGCCGGTGCAAACTACAAGATCCGCCTTGCGGATGGCTGCGATCAGACTCGGCTTGGCCTGCAAGCGATGCGGGTCCTGAAACGCCGTTGTCGCAATCGTGACATCGGCATCCTCTCCAGCCAGCTCGCTGACGAGAGAGGCCCACTCGGGTTCGCAGGCAAAAACCTCAAGCGCACTCGCACCCGCCGGAAGCAACAGAATCGTAATCAACAGAAGCAGCGATTTCATACGACTGTCCTCAAAACTGGTGCGCGCCATGCGCGCCCAGGCTCATGATGTACTGCAGGAACCACTGGTCATCTGTCTCGGCGAACACACGATCGTTGGTGTACTGCAGGCGCAGACGGCTGTATTCACTGGGTGACCAGTCAAGCATCAGGCTGTCCCGATCCGCGTCTTCCACCGTGTCGTGACGCAATCCGGCCCGCCACTGCGGCAGAAACTGCCAGACGCCCTGCAGATACCAGCCGCTCTCTTCGCTGCTGAAGTACTCACCCTGCAGCTTGAAATTTCGCAGCCCTGAATTTCCGTTCGGCGCCCACTTCCATACGAAGTCCACCAGGGCCAACTCGCCGTCGCCGATGAGCGCATCCGGATCGGTCTTGACCCACGACAATCCGACTTGCCAACTGTTGCTCGCTCCGATATCGCCACCAAAGTTCGCGAGCAGAGTCTCTCCGCTGGTCGATGCCTCAGCCCCAAGCTCGAACAACATGGATGTTTTCGCTACCCATCTCGCCTGCAATCCATCAACTTTGTACTGCCCGTCATAGAACGCCTGGTACGGCAGTGGTCGATCCACGAAATCATCAACGTGGCGGTGGAATTCGTTAAGGTATCCGGCCCCAGAGAAGAACCGCCCTCCCCTCAAAGTCGCGCCACCGGGAAGGCTTGTCGTCTGCAACCAGGCTTCTTCGAGCTCGATTTCGCCCTCACCGCCTTCCTCACCAACGGCAAACGTCAGGTTGCCAAAGAACTTGTCGTCGACATCGGCCTTGAGATTTACCTCGGCTTCACCGAGTTCAAAGCCGTCATTGTCCGAATATACCCCGGACAGGACGGCGCCAAGCGCCGGGTTAAACGTATTGGCCGCCGACGTGCCGGCGGACTGGTCGATTGCAGTCTGCTCAGCTATGTCGAACGCCTCTGTGGCTTCTCTTCTGGCGCCGCTGGCAAGCTGTTCCGCTTTCGCGAGACGGATCTCGAGATCGCTGATTCGCGCCTCGTAATTCTGTTGAACTTCTGTAAGGAGGGCTCGCAACTCGGCAACCTCATCCTCAAGATCCTGTGCATGGACGACAGGCATGTGTGTGCCGAGTAGCAGCAAAGCTACAACTACTGAAATTGTTCTCATTGGAAATCACCCTGAGTCTTGCGGCGCGAACCTGCGGCGCCGCCAAAAAAAATAACTTGGTATTTTGTCAGGGGGCTGCGGGCGGTCCTCGCACACGCGGAGCACACAGATCGACAATCGCAATGAGGATCGGACGATCATTGCCGAATACAAAATCGAACCCAGGAGGTGCCGTGGCCTGGCCGCTGTCGATAGCCGCTGCCGCTAGCTGGTTGACGCTGACGCAGGTGGCGCACGCTGTGCCCTGAATGGACTCAGGATCGTGCTCATAGGCATGAGCTATCGAAATCGTTTGCACGCCGATCAACAGCGCAATAAGCAACACGCTGATAAACCGACGGGACTTTCCGAATACGCTACTCATAATTGCAGCAATTATGACAGCAAAACAGCGAGTTAGTGCGGCAATTTAGCCGCTGCGGCCGCCAGGTCTTCTTCGGTGTCGACCCCGGGGCCGGGACGCTCCACCGGGACCGCGACACGAATCTTCATGCCAAGCGACAACGCGCGCAGTTGCTCGAGCTGTTCGCACACCTCGATTTCTGATGGCTCGGTTGCAACCAGTCGACGCAGCACACCACAGCGATACGCGTAGATTCCATGGTGGTGCAAGGCGGCCGACCGGGCTTTGATCGCGTGATCGCCCACTCTCGCATAAGGTATCGCCGCACGGCTAAAGTAGATTGCGTCGCCGTCGTCCGCAAGGACGACTTTCACAACGTTCGGATTTTCGAAATCTTCCTGGGACGCAATCGGCGACGCCAGCGTCGCAATATCGGCTGAGCTTTGCTGTAACAGCCCCGCGCACTGATCGATCAGTGCAGCAGGCATAGTCGGCTCATCGCCCTGCAGGTTGACGACGATCTTATCGTCGTCCCAGTCCATTAGATCGCAAACCTCGGCAATGCGCTCCGTAC
>CALZHX010000294.1 GCA_945787435.1 uncultured Woeseiaceae bacterium | reverse complement strand
CTCGTCTGTGTGGACGCGAAATGACGGGTCTTCTTTGGCCAGTTTCTGCAGGGCGGTGCCCATCTTCTCCTGGTCAATCTTGGTCTTTGGTTCGACGGCCACGGAAATAACCGGATCCGGAAACTCCATGCGCTCAAGCATGATCGGCTGCTTGAGATCGCAAAGCGTGTCCCCGGTTGTGACGTCCTTGAGGCCAACAGCTGCTGCAATGTCGCCAGCGAAAACCTCCTTGATTTCTTTACGATCGTTCGAATGCATCTGCAGAATGCGCCCGATACGTTCTTTCCTGCCCTTAATCGGGTTCAGGATCGTATCACCCGAATTCAGCACGCCCGAATAAACGCGGAAAAACGTCAGGTTGCCGACGAACGGATCGGTCGCGATCTTGAATGCCAGCGCTGCGAACGGCTCCTTGTCATCCGCGTGGCGCTCGCCCTCCGAGTCGTCCTGATTAATGCCCTTGATCGCAGGCACGTCAACTGGTGACGGCATGTAGTCGATAACCGCATCGAGCATCGCCTGCACGCCCTTGTTCTTGAAAGCCGAGCCGCACATCGAAACGACGACTTCTCCAGCCAGCGTGCGTTCACGCAGCCCACGGCGAATCTCTTCAGGCTCAAGCGTGCCGGTCTCAACAAACTTATTGAGCAACTCTTCGTCGCCTTCCGCCGCTGCTTCAACCATCTTCTCGCGCCAGGCTTCGGCATCAGCCTGCAAATCTTTGGGGATATCACGAGCCTCATAGGTCGTACCCATGTTGCTCTCATCCCAGTAGATCGCCCGCATCCCGATCAGATCAACAACGCCTGCGAATTTTTCTTCAGCTCCAATTGGCAGCTGAATCGGGACAGCATTAGCGCCGAGACGCTCGTGCGCCTGTTCAACAACGCGCAGGAAATCTGCGCCCGCGCGATCCATCTTGTTAACGAAGATCATGCGCGGCACGCTGTATTTGTTGCCCTGGCGCCAGACCGTCTCAGTCTGTGGCTCAACACCACCAACCGAACACAGGACGGTCACCGCGCCATCCAGCACGCGGAGGCTGCGCTCAACTTCAATCGTAAAATCAACATGGCCGGGCGTATCAATGATGTTGACGCGGTGCTCGTCGTACTGCTGGTCCATGCCGCGCCAGAAGCAGGTTGTCGCAGCCGACGTAATCGTGATGCCGCGCTCCTGTTCCTGCTCCATCCAGTCCATAACAGCTGCGCCGTCATGCACCTCGCCTATCTTGTGAGAGACGCCCGTATAGAACAGCACACGCTCGGTTGTCGTGGTCTTGCCAGCATCAATATGGGCCATGATGCCAATATTGCGATAGCGCTCGATAGGGGTTGTGCGGGCCACGACAAGATCCTGGTTTTCCTGGTCGACTCGACCGGTTACCAGCGGTAGTGGGAGAAGGCCTTATTAGCCTCTGCCATGCGATGCGTGTCTTCTTTCTTTTTGACAGCCGTGCCGCGGTTTTCGGCGGCCTCAAGCAACTCGTGCGCGAGGCGATGAGCCATCGACTTCTCGCCGCGTTTGCGCGCAGCATCGATCACCCAGCGCATGGCCAGTGTCTGGCGGCGTGCCGGGCGCACTTCAACAGGGACCTGATAGGTTGCACCGCCGACGCGGCGGGACTTCACTTCGACCACGGGCTTGACGTTCTCGAGCGCCGTTTCGAGCAGCTCGAGCGCTTTGTCGTCCGCCTTCGTCTCGCGCTCGGAGATACGGTCAAGTGCACCATAAATGATGCGCTCCGCGACGGATTTCTTGCCGTCATTCATGATCATGTTCATGAACTTGGCAAGCAATTCACTGCCGTACTTCGGGTCGGGCAGAATCGTTCTTTTTGGAGCCTGTGATCTTCTGGACATTTGATAATTCTCTATACGTGGTTGCGGCTGAAGCCGCTCCCACAATTGCTATTAGGACTTCGGACGCTTGGTTCCATACTTGGAGCGACCTTGACGGCGGTCAGATACGCCTGCGCAATCGAGAGTTCCGCGCACCGTATGGTAACGAACACCTGGCAGGTCCTTCACACGACCACCACGAATCAGCACAACTGAGTGCTCCTGCAGATTGTGGCCTTCACCACCGATATACGACGTGACTTCAAAACCGTTAGTCAGGCGAACACGAGCGACTTTCCGCATGGCCGAGTTCGGCTTTTTGGGCGTCGTTGTGTAAACACGTGTACATACACCACGTTTCTGCGGGCTGGATTCCAGCGCCGGCACCGTACTTTTCGCGCGCTTCGTCGCGCGCGGGTTACGAACTAGCTGATTCACTGTGGCCATGGGGCCCTCTTTTAATCTCGTTAATACAAATGTGTGCGCTAAAAAACGCGCGCACCCGACCACTGAACCTCAACCGGTTCAGATGTCGGGTTTTCGGGCGAAAACCTAACTGATTGAGCCAATTAGGCTTTTTTGTCGTAGTGGCTATTTCTGCCACCACTATCGCCCCTGAAAAATCAGGGCCCGTTCAAGGCGGGCCCTGGGGTTAAGGCCGGGCATTGTAGTGACGCCTGCGGCAAGCTGTCAAGCAAGGCTGCAGGCTTCTCCCAAGCCCTTGTTATTTAAGCATCCGTGGTCGCTTCTTCGCTACCCTTGGTCGCTTCGTCGGCTTCCTTCTGAAGCGCTTCCTCAAGCGTCACCTCGGCATTTTCTGCTGCCTCTCCGGCAGCTGCCTCAGCGGCGGCCTGCTCAGCCGCAACATCGAGTTCCTTGAGCTGGTCGGCAAGATCCTGCTCGCGCGTGCGCCGACGTTCGGCGTGGTGCGCGAAACCGGTACCCGCCGGAATCAGTCGACCAACGATGACATTTTCCTTCAAGCCGCGAAGATCGTCGCGCAATCCACGTACCGCGGCCTCGGTCTCAACCCGGGTCGTCTCCTGCAATGATGCCGCAGTGATGAACGACTCGGTTGCCAACGATGCCTTCGTGATACCCAAAAGAACCGGATCGATAGTTAGTGGCGTCTTGCCTTGCGCCAGCAATTGCTCTTCCTCTTCGAAGAACCGAGCCTTATCAATCTGCTCGCCCCGGAGGTAGTTGCTTTCACCCGGCGTAGCAACAATGACTTTGCGCAACATCT
>CALZHX010000293.1 GCA_945787435.1 uncultured Woeseiaceae bacterium | reverse complement strand
GAAATGCCGCAGCTGGCCATCGGCGCCAAGTTGCATCCACTTGTCGAGACTTCCCGTGGACGGCGCCGCGTGCTGATGGATGCCAACCGGATCGTTCATGCGTCCAACGGGTGCAGGCGTGTCCGAGTAATTGAGCATGCTGGCGTCAAACTCGATGCCCAGGAATTCACACAGCGCCCGGATCGTGTCCTCCGGCGCGGTCACCAGGTCTTCGTAGCGCACTTCAAGTGCTGCGTCGCCGAGGATGTCTCTCGCGGCAACGAGCCGGTCAGGCGCTGCAACCAGGTCGGGTGCAAAATTCGACAACACGGGCCAGTCTTCGCCGACATAAGTGTGCAGCTCGGATTTCAGGATAGCGAGCGGATTGCGAATCAGCATTACGTAACGGGCCTTGGGGAACAGTTCGTACAGCTGCTCGACAATCATCGTGTATCGCGGTGTCTTGTCCAGGAACAGCCGCTTGCCGTGCTTCTCGAGCACACGGCCGTATATTGTCTCGGCAAAACTACGCACGCCCTCCACGTAGGTCTCGGTGCCGTCCGCGTAATTGTCAAGAAATTCCTGCACGCCGAAAGCAGCCCAGTTCGCGTTGTAGTCGGCCGTGATACCCGTCTTGCGCAGGCCATACGTCGGATGCAACATCAGCCATGTTTCCGCCGACGTCTGTATGTCCTCGTGCCCGGCCAGGATGCGCTGCAACAGCGTGGAACCGGCTTTCGGCTGCGAGATAATAAAGACCAGGTTGTCGCCCTGGTAACTCATGGCGCCACCGGAAGCCAGATGTCGAACCGCGTCCCTTCGCCAACCGTCGACGTCACGCCGACGAGACCGCCGAGATGCCTCACGTACTCGCGGGCCTGGTACGCACCGATCCCCATGCCCTGGCTGCCTTTGGTACTGTCGAAGGGCCGGAACAACCGGTCGCGAACGAACTCCGGTGTCATGCCGCAGCCAGTGTCCGAGATACTGATCCTCACACTTCCCTTCTCCACGGAAACAGACACATCCACTCTGCCGTCATCGTCGGTCGCATCCTGGGCATTACGAATCAGGTATTCCGTGAGCGTAGTGAGCCTGCCCGGGTCGGCACGGACCTTCAACGCTTCACCAGCGAGCTTGATTCCGGGTTTCGGCAATCGCAGCTCGGCTCTTTCGACAGCACTGGTCACGACTTCGTCCAGGCTAACCGTGCGCGATTGCGGTTGCGCTGAACTGCTCGACAGCTGCTCCATCAATCGGCGCATGCGTGAGACTGAATTCGCAATAGTGCCGATGGCATCGTCTACGAATTCCGGGTTGTGACGGTGCTTTTCGGCATTCTTCACGACCAGGGACTGCTGCGCGATAAGGTTGTTGAGATCGTGCATCAGGAATGCTGTCAACCGGTTATAGGCGCTGAACTGACTGCTCTCGGCCAGGCGCTTGTCTGACTCCGCCTGCTCGATGTGAGTGGCGGCGTGTCGGCCGACAGTACGCAACAGGTCATGGTCCTCGAAATTGAGCGCCGGCGCGACTTTAGGTTTTCGCAGCAGCATGAAGCCGAGGAGTCGCTGACCGAGCAACAGCGGCACGATGAGCCACCAATTGCCGTCGTCATCGATCCACGGCTCCAGCACCAGGCCCTCGTACCGGGCAGGATGCTCGTCTACCTCGGAAAGGTCGATGATCCACTGGCTCTTGCGGAGGAAACGCACGAGTCGCGAATCCTGTGCAACCGCCCTCTCGACGGGAACTTCGATGCCCCAGGCTCCGACGGGCACATAACTCTTGCCTTTATCCTCCTGCACCCATACAGCTCCGCCCGGACTGCTGACAATCTGCGTGACGGCGCGAACCGCGGTGTCGGCCACATTTTCACCATCCGACCCGGACAACGTGCCGATCAATCGCAGCCATTCCTTGCGATAGTCGTACTTGTACTGGAAAAAACTCTTGGCAAGGAACACTCGGACGCGCGCCCTCACTGTTGATGATATTAATGACGCGCCAAGCGCCAGCATCACAGCAACAAACAACACGATCCTGGCAACATTGCCCCACACGCCGGCATAGGTTCGTACGTAGTAGTCGCCGAGCAGGAGTACAACGACAATGATGCCGGCGGCAACACTGCCGACTGAATAGAAGATGATCTGCCGCGGGATGCGCGCATCGAGGGAAAGCCGGATCGAACGCAGCGCCGCCAGACCCAGTGGCATCGCAAAAATCGCCGTGACAAAACCGCGTGCCACCCAGTGATTGATGCTCATTTCACCATTGATGACGGTCCAGCCGAAAATGGCAAAGTCATAAAGAAAGATGCCGCCGATGCCAAGGCACAGATACTTGAGGCTCGAGCGCACGTCGAACGGCGCGTTCCTGTAAACCTGCTCCGCGAGGATCACGCCCAACGCCGAAAGCGCAATGCCGCCTCCAACGGTCGCCACCATTGCCATCGTTTCGGTCGTTGTCAGCCAGAAGTAAGCGACGAGTAAAAAAGATACGACGACAAACAAGGTCCCGTAGCGCAGCGCGATTTCTTCGAGCTTGCGTGACTCGGGAGCGAGATCCTTGATGATTGATCCCAGCACGGTCAGCCACGACAGGTTGCGCACCCACTCGATGACCAACAGGATGATCGGGTCATTCAAATAGTCGAGGCTTCCAGCCGCGTGCAGCGCAGCCCAGATCGCGGTCGCCGCGCAGGAAAGCGATACCAGCCCGGCCTTCGGCCTATCGTTCCAGACCGTCGCCATCAATGCTGCGAGCATGGCGAAAAGCACCGTCGCGGCAGC
Source organism: uncultured Woeseiaceae bacterium (assembly GCA_945787435.1). Lineage (GTDB taxonomy): Bacteria > Pseudomonadota > Gammaproteobacteria > Steroidobacterales > Woeseiaceae > UBA1847. The sequence goes on along the minus strand of CALZHX010000293.1, from coordinate 2,426 downwards.
ATAGCCGAAAGCAGCTAGTTCATTGATTTCCATAGGCGGTCAATAGTACCGCAAGGCTCTCAGCCTAATTCGTCCAGCAGCGCCAGCAGCTCATCGCGCTTGTCGGCCATGAGTTGCTCGTCGCCCCGGCTCTCGACATTGAGGCGGATGACAGGCTCGGTGTTCGACGCCCTGAGATTAAACCGCCAGTCGCCGAATGACATGCCCACGCCGTCCATCCTGTCGACGGACTCAGCGCCACCCTCGTAGTGATCGCTGATGTGCCTGATCGCGGCAGCTGCATCCGGCACCTCGCGATTAATTTCGCCACTTGTCGGAAAATCACGCATACAGGCATCGACGTGGCTCGAAAGGCTCTTTTTGGATTCACACAGCAATTGTGTGACGAGCAACCACGGAATCATGCCGCTGTCGGAATAATAAAAATCACGGAAGTAATGGTGTGCGCTCATCTCACCACCATAGATCGCGTCTTCGGCGCGCATGACTTCCTTGATAAAGGAATGACCCGACTTGCTTTGCACAGCGCGGCCACCATTGGCTTCGACAACCTCAATTGTGTTCCACACAAGACGCGGGTCGAAGATAACGGCCTCACCGTCCCGGGCAGCCAGGATGCTCTGCGCCAGCAGGCCGACGATGTAGTAGCCCTCGATGAATCGACCATTCTCGTCGAAAAAGAAGCAACGATCGAAATCGCCGTCCCAGGCGATACCCAGGTCCGCGCCCTTTTCCCTGATAGCATCGATCGTTGACGCACGATTCTCAATGATCATCGGATTGGGGATGCCATTCGGGAAGTCCCCATCCGGCTCGTGATGCACCTTGATGAACTCAAAGGGCAGGCGTTTTTCGAGCAGGTCGAGCGTCGGTCCGGCAGCGCCGTTGCCGGCATTTACGACGATTCTCAATGGCGTCAATGCCGCCGTGTCGACAAAACTCAGTAGCTTGTTGATGTAGTCGTCCGTGACATCGACGTTTCTTTGTTCACCCCGCGCCTCACCGATATGCCGCTCATCGCTCTCTGCGATCTTGCGGATATCCTCGAGACCCGTATCGCCGCTGATGGGCCTCGACTCAGAGCGCACCATCTTCAGACCGTTGTAGTCGGCGGGATTGTGACTGGCGGTGACCATGATGCAACCGTCGGCGCCAAGCACACTGGTGCCGAAGTAAACCATCTCGGTGCCGCCTATGCCGATGTCGAGCACGTCGCAGCCTGCGTCCATCAGGCCCCGGGCAACCGCAGCCGACAGTTCGTCGCTCGAGTGTCGAATGTCGCGGCACAGAACGATGCTTTTCGCATCGAGGTACTTTGCCGTCGCATTGCCGATGCGATAGGCGACGTCCTCGTTGAGCTCATCCGGGATGCGCCCGCGGACATCATAGGCTTTGAAACAGTCGATCGAGATGCTCTGCACTTCCTTGCTCAATCTTCGTCCATGTCGAGTCGAAAGCCGATCGCCCAGGTGTCTACATCGCCGGTCTCGTACTCAGCGATGAGCGACAGGCCACGGACCATTTCCCAGCTGACGCCAACACCGAAGAACGCACCTGTGTCGAACTCGAGCGTATTGAGATCAACGGTGGCTTGACTGGAATAGCGCCCGTTTGCCCGAATTTCCCAGTTGTCATTGAGCATATGACGGATGCCCAGCGCTATGCCCGCATCCTTGGCATCGATATCGAAGCTTTCACCGGCGAAACTTCCGAAATCGAAGTCGACGCTGTCATAGGAGATTTCGGCATAGAGGTCCGTGGAGAATCCGATGCCGTAGTGGTAACCGAAGCCGCCCCTTACCGTTGTGAGGTCGAACTCGTCTGACGCCAGAAAGACACCCTGATCGTTGGTGACGATGGCGTCCACAGAAAGGTCTGACGAGCCGTAGTCACCGAAGAAGTAGAAGCTTTTTCCAAGCGCATACGAGCCCCGAAATCGCACGCCTTCACCATCCTGCGCATTGATTTCAACAGATTGGCCAGCGATCGGCGTCTGTTGCAAACCCTGCAGTCCACCGACGTCCTGGCCCATGAATGACAGATCGAGCCAGGAGTGGCGCACTTCCTGTGCACTGGCGGTGCCGGTCACACCCAGCGAAAAAAGAACCACGCAGGCGTACAACACTTTTCTGGAATAATGCGACGTCATTTTAATTCCCTTTATTGCGATTGACCGAGCGCAGGCGAACAGCCCGCCGCTGTGCCGAACCGATCATCGAGATAAACAACCAGGCCATCATCGCGACCACTGTCCAGAACGAGACAGAACCGCCACCACCACCGCTTCCGGCTGATGGTGTTACCTGTACCGTCCTGATCACCGAAGCGGCCGCATTACCGGCGAAATCACTTACGTTATAGGTGACCGTATACGTGCCCACGCTCCGCGTATTCACGGTGTTTGCAACTGCGATCGAGGTGCTGAT
>CALZHX010000292.1 GCA_945787435.1 uncultured Woeseiaceae bacterium | reverse complement strand
TCGATGATCGGCGAGTTAATCTCTGATGATCCATTTCCCAACAATCATGTCGATCTTGTCAGCTCGCAGGTCGTTGCCCAGTTCAGCGAAGGGCCAACGCAGGTAGTCAATGTGTCCGGTGCGGATGTCGACGCAGGCGATCTCGACGCTGACGGCGAGATCGATATCGTCACAACCGCCGGACAAACCCTTATCTTCTTCAATGACGGTAATCGATCGGTGACCACACCGGGCACCAGCCTCGGCGCAAATAGTGGTGGGTCCGCCGTGACATTACTGGACTGGAATGGTGACAGTTCACCGGACATCGCGGTTGGCGGACTCGCAGGTAACACCGCCGAGATTTTCGTCAACGACGGTAGCGGCGGATTCAGCAGTGCCGAGCGTTTGCAGAGCGGTAGTATTGGTAATGTTAATGACATGGTCGCGGCAGACCTGAACAACAATGGCAAGTCGGAACTCGTGCTCACGGGTTCGACCGGCACCGTTATCATGCGGAGCCTGAGCCAGGGCGGTTTCGAGCAGGCAACCCTGTCATCGGGTGCCGGATTGGATGTGGCCGCCACCGATGTCGATCTCGATGGCGATCAGGACGTTGTCGTTGTCCGCCTGTCTGATCGGGCAGTGGATATTCACTACAACAACGGTGACGGAACGTCTTTCAACCGCACTCGGCGCGATTTTGGCAGTGTGGCGACGGTCTGCACCGACGACCTGAACGGTGACGGCGCTCCGGACTTATTGCTTGGCGTCGATGGTGATGATCTGAACGCGCCGAAGAACAAAGTGTACTACCAGCAGGCGGATGGCTCCTTTTCTTCCGGCGGCTCGTTCGGCGCTTCCCCGATATCGGCTTTAGTCACAGGAGACGTGGACATCGACGGCTGGCCCGACGTTGTAGCCGTTAACGAGGCAGGAGTGCATCAGTTGTATCTCGGTTCGGGCGGTAGTGGCTTTGCACTGGTTCCCGAGCAGATTGTTAGCGTCGGAATGCGGCATGGCGTTCTTGCTGATTTCAACAGCGATACATCACTCGACCTGATTATGGTTGGTCGTGACGCGAACGTACTCGAGATTCACGCCAACAATGGCATTGGCAGGCTCGGCCTCGGTGATCGAGTAGCGCCGGCGTTGCAACTGGTGGGTGCGGCGACAATCTCCATACCGGCTGGTGAGCCGTATGTGGATCCGGGTGCGACGGCCGAGGACGACATCGACGGCGACATCACCGACCAGATCGAAGTATCGGGTGTCATCAACCCTGTCAACGTCGGCAAACAGACAATCACCTACAGTGTCGCCGACAGGGCCGGCAACATCAGCTCGGCCGTACGAACGGTCAACGTGGGCGTGAACTCCGGCCAGGGTGGAAGTGGCGGTGGCATGACAGCGCCAGTCTTCGTCGTCGCGTTGAGCATTCTCGCATTGCTGCGTCGGCGAAGGTCACGTACCGGGTAGCATTCGTTCGATATCCAACCAATACTTGGAGTGATCCACTGCACGCTCAACAAAAACTTGCAGGTGCCTTGATGATGAGCATGACCTTGATCGCGACTGCCGAGCAGGCGCCTCCCGAGATCATGACGGCTGCTGCGCTCATTGAATTTGCTCAACCCGAGGCCGACCACATCATCGCCTACGGAGACGACCCGTTGCAATATGGTGAGCTGCGGCTACCGGACGGCGAAGGGCCGTTCCCTGTTGTGGTTTTCATGCATGGCGGATGCTGGATGTCGGAATACGACATTGCACACAGCCGCAAACTCACCGATGCGTTTGCCAGAGAAGGTATCGCCGTCTGGTCACTCGAATATCGGCGCATCGGAGATCCGGGTGGCGCGTGGCCAGGCACGTTCGACGATATCGAAGCGGGATTCGCCCACTTGTCCGAGCTGATGGGTCGATTCGCCCTGGATCCAAACCAGGTCATTCTCGCCGGACATTCGGCAGGCGGCCACCTCGCCCTCTGGATGGCGCAACGCATTGAGGAACAGCAGTCGGCGAATATGATCAGGCCACGTGGGGTTCTCGGGCTCGCCCCCGCCCCGGATCTTGAGTACCTGTTTGAGCAGGGCGCTTGCGGCAACGCTGCCGGGCTATTGATGGGTGGCTCACCGGAAGAGTACCCGGAACGCTACGCATACGGGTCGGTCGCAAACCGGATTCCACAATCCACACCTCAGATCGCCATAATCGGCAAGTTCGATGAGACCTGGCGGCCGGTCGGCGTCCGCTACGCCAACGCGGCATCCGGAATGGGCGCGCCAATCAAGGTCATTGACGCCCCGGAGGCGGGGCATTTCGAGTTGATCGATCCGGATTCGACCACCTGGCCACTGGTGCTCGGCGCAGCACGCGAACTACTGGGCGGTACCGAACGCGTCGACTAACGTTTCTTTTCGACGAGCAGTGTTGCCGGCCTGCGTTCGCGCGCTGTACTGAATAGCTGGAAGCTCTGGTTCACGAAATTCGTGACATCCGTGATCTGCTTCATGTACGACTCGAGCTCCTCGGTCTTCTCCGCTTCCACCAGCCTCACGATCGTTGCAGGGTCGTTTGTTTCGAAGCGCACATAGAAAAGCGGCTCGCCACGTTTGAGGATCAGGTCCGTATTCAGGTCATGCCACTCGAGTGCCCACATGTGGACACGAGGCCACACATCAATCGGAAAGCGCCCGCAGATCTGGACACCCGGCCAGCGATGCTTATTGTGATGCAGGAATGGCGGAAATTGATTAACGTAAACCGGGTCGTCAGACACAAATACATACGGCGTGACCATTTGCAGGATTGGCTTTGCCGGGTCGCGCCATTCCTGCTGCGGCGACATCACGAGTAATTTTTGCAGGCCGATCGGACGCACTGTCGACATCGGGCCGTCGACGTTCGTCATTTGCATTGTTCCATCCGGGTTCTTGACGATACGCAGATGCAAGTCGACGGGACAGTT
>CALZHX010000291.1 GCA_945787435.1 uncultured Woeseiaceae bacterium | reverse complement strand
GACAAGCATCGTCGCATGCTCGGCCGCTCGGTCAATCAGTCATTGATGATGATTGGGTCCGCCGGTGTTGTCTTGCCGTCCTTGTCTGTCAAGATGATATCGAATTCGAAGGTCTGGGGACTCGTCGTATCTGAACGGTAATTGTTATTCACTAGCAATATGCTGAATGGCCCCGTAGGAATGACCGTAAATGGTTCTGGGATTTCGCCATTGAAATCAAGGCTCATTTCGACGTAGTCGACTACCTCACGTGGATCAAGGGAAATCGAAATAAGGCCTATGTGGTCTCGTGCCACGTGTGGCGGGTACCCTGAATCTCCTTCCTTCGGCCAGTACTTCAATTGATCTCCTTCCATGTATACCTTGAATGCTTCCTGCTCGATTTTGTGTACAGGCGGTAGCCGATACATAGTTACAGTTTGTGTGGTCATAATTGTGTCTCCTCAATCGCTCTTATTGAACCAGCCGCGCCGACAGTCCTCTTCGCGAGCACAAATCGACATAGGCCGGTTCTGCGTACCCCATCTCCGTAAGTCGCTCAATAATGAGGTTCGCTTCCTTCTCCAGACCGAGGTGCAACAGCACCTGCGCCCGGATACTCAGAATTCGGTAATCGTTGGTATCGGCGGATAGATTCTCGAGCGTCACCATGGCCCGCTGCCAGACATAGTTGGCCTCGTCCATATTTCTGTCCCACTCGCTGATTCGGCCGTTTAGCAAGTAGGCCTCCGCAAGCAAGCGCAAGGCGCGTCGATCGTCGGGGCGCGCCCGGAGCATTGTCTCCAGTATCCAAGTGGCGCTAGCTACGACCTGGTCCGCTTCAGGCACATCGCCATTCACCATGAGCGCGTTTCCTTCCAGAATATGGCTCAGTGCGAGATCACGCTGCCATGCGATCTTGCTATCGTCTTCGGCAAGCAACGCCCTCGCGATCACTGTCGCGCTGCGGAAATTCGCCAATGCGCGCTGCGGCTGATCGAGCGCGAGAAGCGCGCGTCCCTCCGCCATTTGTAGCCTCATCAGATCCTGCCGCCAGGTAGCGTTAGCAGTATCTCGCCTGGCCAGCTCCTTGCCGATGCCAAGTCCTTTTCGATAGCTGATCAGCGCTTCCCTGGTCCGGCCCTGCGCCTCGAGAATCTCGCCGACGCGACGGTGCGCCAAACCAAGCCCCCGGCGCCACGACGTGTTGCCGGGGTCGGCGGAAACCAGCGCCTCCTTGACAGCCGCTTCGAAGCGGAATTCCTCAAGTGCGCCGTCCAGGTCGCCGAGTGCATCGAGGGCTGAACCAAGCCAGGATGTCGCTTCGGCCAGGTCGAAGGCCCTATGCATGTCGTTGGGATCCCGCTCTACGAGAACTTTGCGAATGGACTGCGCGTGCCGCAATTGCTCGAGCGCAGGAATATTCTCACCGCGCACATTCAGCAGTGCACCGAGGTTGGTGTGTGCGTAGCCAAGCTCACTGAGCCATCGTTCGTCATTGGGAATGCGATCTACGCGCTCTTGCGCGATGTCCCGGTAGGTCTGCAGACGCCGCAATGCGGCGTCGAGATCACCCTTGTCCCAGTGGACATAGCCGATCCAGAAGTTCGACTGCGCCAGCAAGAACAGTGCATCGTCATCGTCCGAATCTGTCTCCACGAGCAATTCGGCATCGGACAACGATCGTTGAAACGCCTCCATGGCGGCGTCGAGACGCCCTTGCGCCATGCGTACTTCTCCAAACTGCTGCATTGCCTTGCTTCGGATGGCAAGGGTTGCCGGTGTCAGGTTCTCTTCATCGAGCGACTCGAAGTAATCGATCGATTTGTCACCGACAACGTCGAGCACGTCGAGCCGACCAATGGGCTCGAGCTTTTCACGCAGATCACCCAGCATGAAACCGATGAGATCCTCGGCCTGCGCCTGGTGTTGCAGGGCCTCCTGCTCGGCGACATAGGCCCGGAACGCAAGTATCGACGTGAGCACCATGATGCTCAGTGATACGACTGTCACAGCGACCATGCGGTAGTGGCGGCGATGTAACTCACGTTGTTTCAGCGCATCGAAACCTACGCCAATAATTCCGGCCACGAGCTTTAGCAGGGCATCCGACTTGCCGTCTTTGCCGGAACGGGCATCTGCGGCAATAGGCTCCGCAGGCTCATCGATCAGTTCTCCATCGGTATCCAGGTGTTGGCATAGCGCCTCTGGAAAACTCTCGTCAGGTTCCCCGTCGATGATCAGGCAGAAAATGCGCGCTGACCGGCCGAGTCGTTTGAATGTCAGTATCTCTTCGTTGACCCAGCGAGACTGTGTCGCAGCCGGAGAGCAAATGACGATCAGGTTGGCGGAGCGCCGGAGTGCCTCGGTAACCGACGTACCGAGGTCGTTGGATGTCGGCAGGTCTTCACGGTCACGAAAAACAGGTGCAATGCGTTTTGGGACTACGCCTGACGCTGTTTTACGCCCGACCAGGTGGGATGGTACGCGGTACGCTTCCAGCTTCTTGTGCAGCCAGGCGGCCCACTTCTCGTCTTTGTGGGAATAGCTGACATACGCCTGGTACTTGTAGCTCTCCGAACCTGATTGCCCAGGCATCGTATTACAACCAGTATGCCAGTCCTGCCATGCTCCACCATGTCGTGCGACAGCGGTTTGTGGCGGCAGGTCGTCACCACAAAACACTGCTCCGTAAGTTTTGCGCCATGGAATGTGCGCGTCAATTCGGTGTAGTACTTACGCACGTATCGGCAAGTCATGGCCGAATACCGGGCAGCAGGTCTCGAATTTGATCAAAATTTGCCAAAGTGTGTGCGTTTACCTTGTCAATTTGTGAGACATCGCTAACGTTGCCGGGGTAACGAGAGCGGAGATGTCTCGAATGCACACCTGTCGATTGTTTGTTCTGCTTGTGGCCCTCATGGCCGCCAACGAGGTCATTGCCGATGACGAGTTCATTCGGCAGGTCAGGCATGAGTTCGCCGGTGAACTGTATCCGCTGGAAAAGCTCGCGCCTGGCTACGAACGTCCAGCGACGAAGGCACCGTCGTTCGCTGTCGGTGATTTTCTGACGGATGACGAGGCGCTGCGCGATTGGAGTTTCGCCATCGGTGACATCCTGCGCTGGAGAATCCAGTACGTGCCGACCGTGCATTTGACGATGCCATCCGCGTATTACACGGCACTCGATGCGGGTGTGGATCGCGAGCAGTTCGATCCCGTCATGGCGACGCCCGAGCATTTCAAAGGCCTGCACACGGCAATGGGCATTGATACCGTCCTTACCGGCACAATGTCTCGCGATGGCGAAGAATTTACGATCGACGCAGCGCTTGTTAACAGCAACGGCGGCGACCAGCGCGCGGCCAGGAGCTGGCGCGCAACGCCCGGGCAGCTGCCCGCAGCACTCATTGAGATATCCGGCTGGGTGTACGACGAACTCGGTGTGGAGCTTGAACCTGCGGAGCGCGCCTACCTCGAGGACCCGTCGACCTTAACGTCTGCAGCGATTGTCACCTATGTCGAGAACTACGCTGACCTCAACCTGACTGACCTGGTTGTTCGCCAGGACTTGCTTGTCACCCTTCGCGAGGCCCATCCGAAATTCACGCTGTTTGCATTGTATGCGCTGCACGCCAAGTCGTACCCGACCAACATCAGGGAGGCTCGCGCGAACCTCGAGATGTCCTACCAGGCCAGGGAGGACTTTCCGGGCCATGCCGGCGTCGCCCTCGAGTCCTACCGCTCCATGGACCTGAACAGCCTGGAGGAGCACGAGATTGAAAGACGCCGCAACGGGCTTCGCGACCTCGTCGTGGCCAACCCGCACGACCCGATGATGATGATCAACTTCGCCAACGCCTGGGGCGACCAGGGCGACATCCATGAGGGACTCTCGCTTAACCTCGAGATCGCCGAGCGCTGGCCGCATAACTACCGTGCCTGGTGGGGCCTGGGATGGCTCGTCAGCAAGCATGCCTGGCAGGTCCGGGGTGAAACGATGTGGAGCGACGTGCCGAAAGACGCACGAGAAACCTTCAAGCTCATGAGTTTCCTGTCGGATCAGATCATCGACAAAGCGATCGCGATGAACAACAAGCATGGCGCCCTGTGGGTCATGAAACTCAGCGGCATCGGTTCCAATGGTGGCTACTCATCAGAACTCATGGCCACGTTCGAGGCCGCCGCCGCGGTTGCACCGACGCATGAGCCCATTTACGCCACCACCCTGAACTTCTCCCAGAACAAGTGGGGTGGCAATGCCGCCGCGCGGCGACGTGTGATCGAACTCGCCGCGGAAAACAACCCGGATGCGGCGTGGCCCAGGTTCATGCGCCAGGTGCACGAACCCGACTTCCAGGGGCTCGATGGTATTGCCGACGCCGTCAAGGACGAATTGGCAGTCCGGAGAATCCTGGAAAACCCGACCTTCTGGAAGCTGCTGTTCTTTGTCATCGCGGCAGTGATCGTCCTGTCGATCTACGTCTCGATGCGGCGCGCGACAAGATCGATGCGTATGAGCTCGGACGACAACCAACAGAACTGGGATGGCGGCCGAGCCAAACGTCGCGAATTGACACCCGACCAGATGCTCGAACAGGTCCGGCGCCAGAACCGCTCGCCCGGACAGGTCGATCGCTGAAAGCCTAGGCCAGCGCCAGGTCCTGCTCCGCTTTGCAGAGCTTGTCGTGCACTGACCGCACCGCGTCGCATTTTCGATCAACGTGCCCGGACCCAAGCGTTGCCTCGAAACGGCATGACGCGAAGCGGTGTGATTTTTCCTCGTAGCGCCGCACCCATTCATGGCGCGCGGGCATTCTTTCCGGATTTATTGGCCACACGCCCGGGCGTGGGCGTATGTGTTCCATACCCACACGCCAGGGTTTCGGACTGACGCGCGCGCGAAAGCACTTCTGGTTGCGGCACATCGTCACGTACAGCGGGTCGCTGTCGAGCGCCTTCAGGAATTCGAACGCCGGTTCTGCGGTGGGCTCAAAGGTCCGGTGCATGACCAGCACACGAAAACCTTTTGGTGTCCGGTAGAGGCGCAGCAACCAGCCCGGGTTGTCGGCCGCAAACTTTTCGATTCTCGCGCGTGCCGTGTCGAATGGATTTGCCCGGAATGCCTTGAGGCCCCGCGCGGTGACCTCCGCCAGAACCTGTGACAGGAACAGGCCAACCAGCAATGCCACGCCCAGTACCCACCAGGTACCGAATTCGCGGCTGAAGTAGACCCCCACGGCCGTAATCGGCAGAAGGTACAGCCAATACAGCCAGCCCGAGCGTGCCTCGTCGACGTCGACATCTGCGAAAACGGTATCCGGCGTATTGAGGCACAAGGCGCCGTAGGAATTGCGCGTGATCACGGCATCGCCGTGCCGTGACACGATTTGTTCACGGATAGGCAGGCCCTCAGCACCGTTATAGGCAAGCTTGTGGTCCATGGTGCGGACCTTCTCACCGGCCTGGGCACGCGCAGCCGCTTCCGCGACGCGCTCCTTCGCGTTCTCGAAAGCGTCTTGTTCACTGACATCGGACCAGCCAAAGCGCTTGAACGTGCGCTGCTTGCCGTTGATGACAATGCGTATTTTTGCCTCGGACCAAAATTCAGGGACAATCATGATTCGTTGCTGCTAAATGGTGAATGTCGCAGTACTCTAGCGAACGAAAGTGACAGGTACCATAGCCACGGCGATTATTCGCAAGGGCCTGGGGAGTACATATGCAGTCCGTCACGATAGTGATCCTTGGAATCGCCGGTATGACATTCGGCTGGTTCGTCTATTCGAAATTCATCGCCACGAAGATTTTCCAACTGGATCCTGACTTCGTCACGCCGGCACATGAGTTTAATGACGGCGTCGACTATCACCCGACCAACAGGTATGTGTTGTGGGGACATCATTTCACGTCGGTTGCCGGCGCGGCGCCGATCGTCGGTCCTGCGATTGCCGTTTACTGGGGATGGGTACCCGCTGTCCTTTGGGTAACAGTCGGCACTGTATTTTTCGCCGGCGTACACGATTTTGGCGCGCTTTGGGCGAGCGCCCGCCACCAGGGAAAATCAATCGGCGCACTGTCGGAGGAAATCATCGGCAAGCGAACCCGGGCGTTGTTTATGGTGGTTGTTTTCCTGGTGTTGCTGATGGTCAACGCGGTATTCGGCGTTGTTATCGCCGGTGCATTCGTCAATACGCCGGGAGCCGTTTTCCCGGCATGGTCCGCCATCGTGGTGGCATTGATCATCGGACAACTCCTGCATCGCAAATGGAAGCTTGGCCTGCTGTCGGTTGTCGGCGTCGCCGCACTGTACGGCTCTATCCTGGTTGGCAGCAATTTTCCGATCGAACTGCCTGACGCACTGTTCGGACTTACTGCGAACGCCAACTGGATCGTCATACTTTTCATTTATGCGGCCGTCGCCTCGATGTTGCCCGTTTGGGTTCTGCTGCAGCCTCGTGATTACATCAACGGCATGCAACTTGTGGTCGGGCTGGTTCTTTTGTACGGCGCGGTATTGCTTTCGCTTCCCGATATCTCTGCCCCGGCCTTCAATAGCCAGATGGCGGAGAACGCCCCGTCGCTGGTGCCGTTGCTTTTCGTCACGATCGCCTGCGGTGCAGTGTCCGGTTTCCATGGCATCGTTTCATCAGGTACGAGTTCGAAACAATTGAACAAGGAGACCGATGCACGATTCGTCGGCTATCTGGGTGCAGTAGGTGAAGGGTCGCTCGCGCTCATTACGATAGTTGCTGTCAGTGGCGTTGCGCTTGCCGCTACGCCGGAGATCTGGCACGAGATTTACGAACAATACGGCACGGCCGGGGCGGGAACATTCATCCAGGGTGGCGCGCAGATGATCACTAACGGCTGGGGATTGCCTGTCGGTATTTCGCAGACGCTGCTGGCAACCATGGTTGTGTTGTTTGCCGGCACCACGATGGATTCGGGCGTTCGCCTGCAGCGCTATATCATCCAGGAATGGGGTGACATCTATAACATCCCATTATTGAAAAAGGGTATTTTGGCAACCCTGCTCGCCGTGACCTGTTGCCTGTTACTGGCATTCGGTGCTGGCGGCGCCTCCGGCAGTGGTGGCCTTATCATCTGGCCGTTGTTCGGTTCGACCAACCAGATTCTCGCGGGCCTGACGTTGCTGGTTATCTCGGTGCAGTAGGTGAAGGGTCGCTCGCGCTCATTACGATCGTTGCTGTCAGTGGCGTTGCGCTAGCCGCTACGCCGGAGATCTGGCACGAGATTTACGAACAATACGGCACGGCCGGGGCGG
>CALZHX010000290.1 GCA_945787435.1 uncultured Woeseiaceae bacterium | reverse complement strand
CGCGCGTTGGTCATCGTCTCGAGCGTGGTGAACGTCTTCGAGCACACCACGAACAGGGTCCGTTCAGGATCGAGTTCATCCATCAGGTCGACGAGTTGCGTGCCGTCGATGTTCGACACGCTGTGAAAGTGCATGTCGATCTTCCAGAACGACTTCAGCGCTTTGCTTGCCATGACCGGGCCAAGGTCGGATCCGCCAATTCCGATATTGACGATATCGGTCAGCCGCCGTCCCGTGGCTCCAGACAATGACCCGGAATGCACTGCCTCGACGAACTCTTCCATATTCGACAGCACTTCCCAGACTTCGCGAACGCCGGGTGTCTCGAGTGCCACCTGGTCGGAGATTTTCGAGCGCAAGGCGGTGTGTAATACGGAGCGACCCTCGGTCTCGTTGATAACATCGCCGGCAAACATCGCCTCGATCGCCGCCGGCACGTTTGCTTCCTTGCCGAGGCGCACAAACAGTTTGCGTGTCGTGCTGTTGACGTGGTTTTTCGAGTAGTCGAGCAGCAGGTCACCCGCTGTCAGTGAAAAGCGCTCGGCGCGCGAGGCGTCCCTTGCAAACAACTGCGCCAGCTCGCGCTTGCCCATGTCCGCGTAGTGCGTCTTGAGGGCCTGCCATGCTCGGAGATCAGTTGGATATCGTGCCGAGAGCTGCCTGTTCGTGTAGCGGTTGGCTACCATAGGGTTCGACTAAGCACTTTGCTTGAGGTCGTCTTTGTAAAACTCGAGATACCAGTCGACGAAGTTCTTCACACCCACTTCAATGGGCGTGGACGGCTGGTAATCGATATCCGCTGCCAGGTCTTCGGTATCGGCCCAGGTGTCCGGCACATCGCCCAGCTGCAGCGGCAGCAAGTTCTTCTCGGCTTTCTTGCCAAGACAATCCTCAATCGCACCGATGTAACTCATCAGCTCAACGGGTTGCTGATTGCCGATATTGTAGAGGCGATACGGGGCCATGCTCGTACCCGGGTCCGGATTTGCCGGGTCCCAGTTCTCATTCGGCTGTGCCGTGTGGTCCGAGGTACGAATAACACCCTCAACAATGTCATCGATGTAGGTGAAGTCACGCTTGTGCTTGCCGTAGTTGAACACGTCGATGGGTTTACCTTCGATGATGTTCTTGGTGAACATGAACAGCGCCATGTCCGGCCGGCCGTAAGGCCCGTACACCGTGAAGAACCGCAGCCCGGTTGTCGGCAGGCCGTACAGGTTCGAGTACGTGTGCGCCATCAGCTCATTGGCTTTCTTGGTCGCGCCGTACAGCGCCAGCGGGTGGTCAACATTCTGGTGAACCGAGAACGGCATCGTCGTATTCGCGCCGTACACCGAACTCGATGATGCGTACGTCAGGTGCTCGACGTCATTGTGTCGGCAGCCCTCGAGTATGTGCAGCGTGCCGACAATATTGCTCTCGATGTAGGAGTGCGGATTTTCGATCGAGTAACGCACGCCTGCCTGTGCGGCCAGGTGGATCACTTTGTCGAACTTCTCTTTCGCAAACAATGCCTCCATCGCCTCGCGGTCGGCGAGGTCTATACGCGCCATCGAGAAGTTTTCGTAGCCATCAAGAACCGCTGCGCGCGATTCCTTCAACGAGACGTCGTAATAGTCATTGAAGTTGTCGAGACCAACGACGGTGTCGCCGCGTTCGAGGAGTTGTTTTGCGGTGTGAAAGCCGATGAACCCGGCTGCGCCTGTGACCAGAATCTTCATAAACGATCGTCCACTGAATCAGGTGGCAAGACGTACTTGATGTCGTAGACCACTGAGGTCTGTTTGCCAAAGCCGCGAATGCCCTGCTCGCCCAGCTTCCTGAACTGGTCGTGAGCAACAGCAATCACAACTACATCATACGCCCCTTTCTCGGGCTCGGTGACCAGGTCGATGCCGTACTCAGCCCTGGCTTCCGCTGGATCCACCCAGGGATCCCAGACGTCAACACTGGAGCCATACGATTCCAGCTCACTGACGATGTCGACCACCTTGGTATTGCGCACGTCGGGGCAGTTTTCCTTGAATGTCAGCCCGAGGATCAGCGATTTCGACTGGGCTGGTTGCAACTTCTTCGACAGCATCTTCTTGACGATCTGCGAGACAACATATTCGGCCATGTTGTCGTTAATACGGCGGCCGGCCAGGATCATCTGCGGGTGATAGCCTAGCTGTTGCGCTTTGTAGGTCAGGTAGTACGGGTCTACGCCGATGCAGTGCCCGCCAACCAGTCCCGGGCGAAACGGCAGGAAGTTCCACTGCGTGCCGGCTGCTTCGAGGACTTCCTCAGTGTCAATGCCGACGCGCTCGAAGATCATCGCCAACTCGTTAATCAGCGCAATGTTGACGTCGCGCTGCGTGTTCTCGATGACCTTCGCGGCTTCGGCGACTTTGATGCTCGATGCCATGTGCGTGCCGGCTGTAATGATCGACTGGTAGACCGCATCGATGAACGCCGCTGCCTCGGGTGTCGAGCCCGCTGTCACCTTGAGGATTAATGGCAAGCGATGTTGCTTGTCGCCCGGATTGATGCGTTCCGGGCTGTAGCCGACGTAGAAGTCCTCGTTCATCGTCAGGCCCGACCCTTTCTCGAGAATCGGTACGCAGAATTCCTCGGTCGCACCCGGGTAGACCGTGGACTCGTAGACGACGATGTCGCCCGGCTTGATCACGCGGCCCAGCGTCTCGCTCGCCTTCTTCAGTGGCGTCAGCAGCGGACGGTTACTGTCACCGATGGGGGTCGGCACCGTGACTACGTAGAAGTTGCAGTCGCCGAGCTCGGCAGCGTCGGTCGTGTACGCAAGTTTCGTAGCACTCAGGAGTTCTTCGGCCGACGCCTCGAGGGTCGAGTCCGTGCCAGACTCGAGCTCGGCGATACGCTCTGCTTTGACGTCGAAGCCAACGGTGTCGTACTGCTTGCCGAACTCGACCGCCAGCGGCAGCCCGACATAGCCGAGACCGACGACGCCGACACGCAGATTTTCAATGTCGAAGGCCATAGCGTCCGCGGCGAATTCGTCCTAACCCAGGTACCAGAGCGCGGCCAGGCCCGTGATGCTCATCGTGATGGTGTACGGCAGCGCCATAATGACCATCCTGCCGTAGGACAAGCGGATCAGGGGTGCCAGCGCCGACGTCAGCAGGAACAGGAATGCCGCCTGGCCGTTTGGCGTGGCAACACTCGGGATGTTCGTACCGGTGTTGATCGAAATGGCCAGCGCATCGAATTGAGCACGCGTAATTTCGCCTTCCAGGAACAGGTCCTGGATCTCGGTGATGTAAACGGTCGCAACGAATACATTGTCGCTGATCATCGACAGCACGCCATTGGCTATGAAGAACAGCGCCTCTTGTTCCTTGCCGTCATACGTCATGACCCAGTCGATGACCGGTGTAAACAGACCCTGGTTGTTGATTACCGCGACGATTGCGAAGAACACGACCAGCAATGCTGTGAACGGCAACGCCTCTTCAAACGCATGGCCAATACGATGCTCTTCGGTGACTCCATTCAAGGCCGTCGCCAGCACGATAACTAGCAAACCGACCACACCCGGCTCGGCTAGAT
>CALZHX010000289.1 GCA_945787435.1 uncultured Woeseiaceae bacterium | reverse complement strand
AGAGTTATTGCGCTCAAGCCGCAGGCGAACGAATTGTGGGGAGCGTCCGAGGACCTGCCTTTCTCGACAGACATCTTTGTCTTCAGCGTCAGTGTTGGCGTATTGCACTGCTCTACCGACATGGCGGCCGGCATTCACGCACAGCTGACGTCGGCGTCGAATCGAGTCAGTACAAAGCCACTTGAGTGGCACGGTGACGGTCAGGAGCACCTGGCATCACTCTGGCAGTTGTTTCTCGCGGCTGAATTCGATGCCCCGGCACTTGACGTCGTAGCGAGTCAGCCGGCATCGATCGCGCTGCGCTCAAGGGCTGATTTCAGCCACGTTTTCGTACCCGCACTTGCTCTCGTTATCGTCCTGGTCGGACTGCTCAGTTTCAATATGATTGGCCGCAGCCTTGGCCCGTTGCAACGACTGACCGTGGCGGCGACGCAGGTTGCATCCGGCAACCTGCTTTCCCGGGTACGAATTCGCTCCAATGACGAATTCGAGCGGCTCGGTGAGGCGTTCAACAATATGGCGTCGCAGCTCGGGCGCCAGATCTCGACACTCGAGGCGATGTCAGGGATCGACAGGTTGATCCTGTCGGGCGCCAAGTTCGAGGAAGTATCCGAGAGCGTCGTCAAACACCTGGTGAACCTGACGGGCTGCAACGCCGCCGGCGTTATTGCCCGTGATGCCGATACACCACATTGGGCGAAGATGATCTCCCTGTATGGCGAAGACTTCGTTCATGAGCGCATCTCGTTACCCATGGAACTCGGGCACAACTGGTGCCAGCCGCGCGAGGTATCTGTTGAGGATATCAGTCCGACGGTCGCTCCATACAAGGCGCGATTCCTCAGTTACAACGCAACGAGCGTTGTTCTGATTCCCGTGGTACTCGAGGACGATCTCAAGGGAATTCTCTTGCTGGGCTCGTCGACGCGACTCAAAATGGATAAAGACAGCATGAGTCGTTGTGTCGACCTCGCAGGTCGTTTCGCTGTAGCCCTTGCCAGCGCCGAGCGCGAAGAGGCACTGTACCGGCAGGCGCATTTCGACGTACTTACGGGCCTGCCGAACCGGCAGCTGCTCAAAGATCGTCTCGAACAACAGATCGTGCAGGCGAGACGAGACGATCATACCGGCGCATTGCTGTACCTCGATCTCGATCGATTCAAGGAGATTAACGACGTCTACGGACATTCCGCAGGTGACGTCGTGTTGGCGCAGGCAGCGGAGCGCATCGTCGCAGAGACTCGTGACAGCGACACGGTGTCACGCCTGGGCGGTGACGAATTCGTCGTTGTAATGCCGCACGTGGAAAACGAAAGCCAGGTTCGCTCCACGGCAACGCGGCTTCTTGAGCGGCTTGCTGAATTTTTCGCCGTTCGCGGTGACGATCATTTTGTCGGCGCGAGCATCGGAATTGTATTGTTTCCGGAAGATGGCGACAGTGTTGAAACCCTGCTCAAGAACGCCGACGCGGCCATGTATCGCGCCAAGGAAGCAGGGCGCGGGCGGTTCGAGTTCTTCAGCAGGAAACTGAACGCGGAAAGTCGCCGCAAGATCGGTCTCGAAAGAGACCTGCGAACCGCGTACTACAACAATGAACTTGAGGTCTACTACCAGCCGCAATTCAATATTTCGACCGGTGTCATCAGTGGCGCCGAAGCATTATTGCGCTGGCAACATGCCGATGACGGGTTCATTTCACCGGTTGAGTTCGTGCCGCTTGCAGAGGATTCCGACCTGATTGTCGACATCGGCCGGTGGGTCATCGAGCAGACCTGTCGTGATCTTCAAAAGATACTAGACAAGGGGCTGCACCCGGGAGCGGTATCGATCAACGTCTCTACCAGGCAGCTGCGAGAAAGCCGTTTCATCAGCGACGTACTTGAGCCACTGCAACGATTCGGGATTCACCCCGGTTATCTGCAAATCGAGATTACCGAGACAACCGTGGCGCAGAATCGCGACAAGGCGATCGACCTGCTGAAATCACTGCGGGAAGAGGGCGTTCGAATTGCAATAGATGATTTTGGCACAGGCTATTCGTCGCTGAGCTACTTGCAGCAGTTGCCGTTCGACGTCATCAAGATCGACAAGTCATTCATCGACCGAATCGGTGCAGGTGACCCGTCCAAAAACATCTGCCGGACAATCGTCAAGATGGCGCACGAGCTTGGTAAGAAAGCGATTGCCGAGGGTGTCGAGCAGCGTCACCAGGTGGACTTCCTCAAGAAATATCAGTGCGACTACGTGCAGGGGTTCTTCTACAGCAAGCCATTAGCCATGGAGGACTTCCTCGATTTTATCGAGAAACAGGACTTCCATACCCAGCGCAGGAAGGCACTGGAGATTGTATAAAAAAAGCCGGGCGATGCCCGGCTTTTGTCTAGTCTTCCAGCAAGAAACTTCGCAGCTGGTCCGAGCGCGTCGGATGGCGCAGCTTGCGCAGTGCTTTTGCCTCGATCTGGCGAATGCGCTCACGCGTAACATCGAACTGCTTGCCGACCTCTTCGAGCGTGTGGTCGGTATTCATGTCGATGCCGAAACGCATACGCAGTACTTTCGCTTCGCGCGGCGTCAGGCCGGCGAGAACGTTGTGCGTTGTTTCGCGGAGACCCGATGATGTGGCTGAGTCGACCGGGGAATGCACGGTCTGATCTTCAATGAAGTCACCGAGGTGTGAATCTTCGTCGTCACCGATCGGCGTTTCCATCGAGATCGGTTCTTTGGCGATCTTCAGGACCTTGCGTACTTTGTCCTCGGGCATTTCCATGCGTTCGGCGAGTTCGTCCGGTAACGGCTCGCGACCCATTTCCTGCAGCATTTGCCGCGAGATTCGGTTGAGCTTGTTGATCGTCTCGATCATGTGCACCGGAATTCGGATCGTGCGTGCCTGGTCAGCGATAGAACGCGTGATGGCCTGGCGAATCCTCCAGGTCGCATACGTCGAGAACTTGTAGCCACGGCGATATTCTAATTTGTCGACGGCTTTCATCAAGCCGATGTTGCCTTCCTGGATAAGGTCCAGGAATTGCAGCCCGCGATTCGTGTACTTTTTCGCAATCGATATGACGAGCCGCAGGTTTGCTTCGACCATTTCCTTCTTCGCGCGGCGTGCTCTCGCCTCGCCAATCGACATCTGGCGATTGATTTCCTTAATCTCGGCGATCTTGAGACGAGTCGCTACTTCAACGCCGATCAGCTTACGCTGGGCGCGCAACACGTCGTCTTTGAGTCTGGCCAGAGTTGATGAGTGCTTGCGTTTGGCGCGAATGTGCTTGTCGATCCACTTAAAATCTGTCTCACTTTTTGGAAAGCTCGACAGGAAGTCTTTTCGAGGCATGCCGGCGTCACGAACGCAGATCTGCATGATCAGGCGTTCCTGGCTGCGGATGATCGAAACGATGCCGCGCAGATTGCGAACCAGCAGGTCGAAAAGCTTGGGCGCCAGCTTGATTTCCATCAACTGATCGGCGAGTTGCGCCTGAATCTTGACGGTCCTCTTGTCTTTGAGGCCATGCTTTTCGATGTGTGTCAGCACGCGATTGTGAAGTCGCTTAATGACCTTGACGCGAGCTTTTACTTCAAGAGGGTCCGGTCCGGTATCAACGACTTCGTCGTCATCGTCCGACTTCGGCGCCGGCGGCTTGATCTCGTCCGGTTCGTTCGGGTCAATGAAGCCAACAACGAAGTCCTGCATGCGCGTTTCTTCGGCCGCAACCGCAGCCGCCACAGACAGCAGCTTTTCGATCGTCGGCGGGAAATGCGCCATGTGGTATTTGACCTGGTTAAGGCCGTCTTCGATGCGCTTCGCGATTTCGATCTCACCCTGGCGGGTCAACAATTCGACGGTGCCCATCTCACGCATGTACATGCGCACCGGATCGGTCGTGCGACCAAACTCGGCATCGACGCTGGCAAGAGCAGCCTCGGCTTCTTCTGCGGCATCGTCATCATTGGACACGGCCGCGTCCGACATCAGGATTTCCTCAGCCTCGGGTGCTTTTTCATACACCGTGATGCCCATGTCGTTAATCATGTTGACAATGTCTTCGATCTGCTCCGGATCGACGATATCGTTGGGCAGGTGGTCGTTGACCTCTGCATAGGTCAAGAAGCCCTGTTCCTTGCCGCGGGCAATCAGATCTTTGAGTTGTTGCGCCTGCTTGCTGCCGCCAACTGCTGCACGTTTTTCGCTCAAGGCCAGAGGACCTCCATGTAATCGGTACAAACGAGTAAGTATACTATTTTGACAATGTCCTAGCTAGAAATTCCCGAAAATTTGACAGGCTAATGTAACGCCCTGAGTTCGCTTTTTTCATCATCGGATAACGAGCTAAGTTTTTGTTTTTCAATTAAAAAATCGATTCTCTCACGGCGACCTGCCAGCGCCAGCTGATCGAGACAGGCCTCAAGCTCGGCGGCAGGGTCGAAATCCTCTTCCTCGGGAACCTCGATCGCGGCCAATTTGCCCAGGTGACGACCTTCCTCATCATGCCGCCAACGCTCGAGCAGACCCGCTGTCGTTATATGGGGGTCTTCCTGCACAGTTTCAATCAGGTCGTGCAGTAGTTCGACGCCTCGCCGGTTAACGCCGGCCAGCTTCTCGATGTCGAGTTTGTCGACGGCCCGCGGGTGATTGAGCAGTAGCGTAATTGCGCGACGTACGACCGACGGACGTCCACCGCCTGTGGCTGCCTGCCGCCGGCGAGTCGAAGTGTGAGGCTGGGCGGCGGCAATGCCGGCCCGATCCTTAGCATTGCCCAGCATTTTCTCAAGTTTGCCGGGTGACAGCCCTACGGAATCAGCAAGACTATCGATCAGCAATTCCCGGTATACGCCCTGCGGGATACGGTGAATCAGCGGTTTTGCCAGTTCCGCGAGCCGCGCTTTGCCATCGATCGTAGTCATATCCACCTGGCTCGCGAGTTCGCCGATCAGGAAATCGGACAGTGCGACGCCGTTGTCGAGTGCCTTTACGAACGCGTCGGAGCCGAGTTCGTTCACGTACGAGTCGGGATCGTGACCTTCGGGCAGGAACACGAAGCGAATCTGCCGTCCTTCCCTGACCTGTGGCAGAGCATTTTCCAGTGCGCGCCAGGCGGCTGCTTTGCCTGCGCGGTCGCCATCGAAACAGAAATAGACGTTCTCGGTGAGTCGAAACAGGACGTTCAGGTGGTCAGTCGTGGTTGCCGTGCCAAGTGTGGCGATCGAGAAATCGATCCCGTGACGTGCAAGCGCGACGACGTCCATATAACCCTCAACGACAACCAGCTTTTCGATATGTCGCAGAGCCTGGCGAGCTTCGTACAGACCATAGAGCTCCCGGCCTTTGTGAAACAGTACGGTTTCCGGTGAGTTCAGGTACTTTGGTTCGCCATCGCCCAGGGCCCGACCGCCGAAGCCGATTGTGCGGCCGCGTGGGTCGCGAATCGGAAACATGATGCGTTCGCGAAAACGGTCGTAGTGCTTGCCGTTGTCCTTGCGGATGATGAGACCTGTAGCCAGCAATCGCTCCGTGGCCTCCGGCGACTTGCCGAACTTGTCGAGTACATTGCTCCAGCCATCCGGGGCATAGCCGATTCCGAAACGCTTGGCCGTTGCGCCGTCTATGCCACGCTGCTTGAGATAGTCCACCGCAACCGGGTTGTCACGCAGGCGCCCCTGCCAGTGTTGCTCGACGTTGGCCATCAGGGAAAAAAGCTCATCGTAGCGGCGAGCAGGGCGATCGCTTTCGCTGCGCGGTACCTCGACCCCCATAATGCTGGCGAGGCTCTCAATGGCCTCAACGAAACTCATGTGCTCGTATTCCATCAGGAAGCCAATCGCTGTGCCATGCGCCCCGCAGCCGAAGCAGTGGTAGAAACCCTTGCCAGGGCTCACTGTGAAGGACGGTGTTTTTTCGTCATGAAACGGGCAGCAGGCTTTGAACTCACGGCCCGCCTTCTTGAGTTGGATACGTTTGCCGATGACCTCCACAACGTCTGCACGAGCGATCAGATCGTCAATAAAATCCTGGGGTATCAGTCCGGCCATAGTGAATTAAACGGCGACTCCGGTAGGTCCGGGTTCATCTAAATCTTGTTGTTCCGACTAGCATAGTCGTTTCGGCGCGATGCGCCAGTAAGCGGCCAAAAACGGCCACTCTTAGCCGAGGCGAGCTTTCACCTTGGCGCCCACGGCACCCATATCGGCTGCGCCAGCTGCCTTGGCCTTGATCTGGCCCATGACCTTGCCCATGTCACGGATATTCTCTGCACCCGTTGAGTTAATGGCTTCATCGATCATGGCATCGAGCTCTTCGTCGCTGAGTTGTTCGGGCAGGTAATCTTCGAGAATGACGATCTCGGCGAGCTCAATATCCGCCAGGTCGTTGCGGTTGCCTTTTTGGAACTGTTCGACGGAATCTCGACGTTGTTTGACCATCTTGTCGAGCACAGTCAGCACGGCCGCATCGTCAAGTTCGATGCGTTTGTCGACTTCGATCTGCTTGATGGCAGCACGAATAAGCCTCACCACTTTAAGCCGGTCTT
>CALZHX010000288.1 GCA_945787435.1 uncultured Woeseiaceae bacterium | reverse complement strand
GACCGCGCTGGAAACGACAACGGCATCTGCATGCTCAATGTTTTCTTCAGCGTGGCCGATGAATACGGTAGCGCCCTGATTCTCGAGGCGCCGTGTCTGTTTGTTGGCTTTTATGTCAGAGCCCTGGACCTTGTAGCCCAGGCTCAACATCACCTCAGCAATGCCGGACATGCCCGACCCGCCGATGCCAACGAAATGTACGCTGTTGATCCGTCGCATTTTCTTGATCACGTTGCGACTCCCGCTTGTTGGAGACAGAGTTCAGTGATGCGGCTCAGTGCCAGGGGCTTATCCAGTCCGTGCGCCTTTTCGGCTTTTGCGAGCAAGTCTTCGCGGCTGCTCAGCCAGTCGCGCAACTGACCGGCCAAAACGTCTGCATTCAACATGCTCTGATCGATAATCACAGCCGCGCCGGCATCTGCCATCGGCCGCGCATTCGCTGTCTGGTGATCGTCGACAGCGCCCGGATAAGGCACGAACACCGCCGGCAGTCCGACCGCGCATAACTCCGCAACCGTGAGCGCGCCCGCGCGACATACAACCAGGTCGGCCCATGCATAAGCTGACGCCATATCGTCGATAAACGGCACGAGATCAACCTCCGCGCCACTTGCGTCGTAGGCGTCACGGGCCGCATCCAGCGTTCTTTCACCACACTGGTGGCGCACGACGGGGCGATCCGGCGCGGGCAGTTTCGACAACGCCTGTGGAACGGTTGTATTCAGTGCCAACGCGCCTTGGCTGCCACCGAGAACGAGCAAGCGCAGCGGTCCGGTCCGATCGCGATATCGTTCGGTGGGCGGCGCAACTGCCGAGATGTCCTCGCGAACCGGATTTCCCACGGTTTCCGCGCGGACACGGGAATTAAAACTGCCCGGGAAGGCTTGCAGCACAACCCGGGCAAGACGCGCCAGAAGACGGTTTGTAAGGCCAGCGGCAGCATTTTGCTCGTGAATTACGAGCGGCCGCCGGGTCAGCCAGGCGGCGAGACCGCCCGGCCCTGAAACGAAGCCACCCATACCGAGAACCGCGGCAGGACGGCGACGCAAAATGACGATCAGTGATTGCAGCAACGCCCACGCGAGCTGGAACGGTGCGATGACCATTGCGACAAGCCCTTTGCGGCGCAAGCCTTTCACGCTAATCCACTCAATATCGATACCGGCAGCCGGAATCACCGTCGACTCAAGGCCGCGATGCGTGCCGAGCCAGACGATTTCCTGAGAGTGCGACTCCAGGGCGCGCGCGACAGCGAGTGCCGGATAGATGTGTCCACCCGTACCACCCGCCATGACGAGAATTGGCCGGCCGCTCATGATTTGCGCCTGCGCTTGCGGTTGACGGGTTTCGCATCGACCACGAGTTCGTGATGAATTCTGAGCAACAATCCAATCGCGATCATTGCGACAATCAGGCTGCTGCGGCCGTAACTGATCAGCGGCAGAGTCAGACCCTTGGTCGGCAGCAGTCCCATATTCACGCCGACATTGATAAAGGCCTGCAGGCCGAGCCAGGTACCCAGCCCGATGGCGAGAAAAGCCTCAAAGAACCGCTCGGAGTCGGCCGCACGCATCGCGAGTTTGAAAACGCGCCAGAGTAGTGCCAGAAACAACGCGATGAGTACAACCGAACCGAGCAGCCCGAATTCTTCGGCGAACACGGCAAAGACGAAATCCGTGTGCGCTTCAGGGAGATAAAAGAGTTTCTGTACGCCGTCACCAAGACCGACGCCAAACCACTCACCGCGACCAATCGCGATCAGTGACTGGGTCAGCTGGAAACCCGAGTTGTAGGGATCCGCCCACGGATCCATGAAACCGGTCAGGCGATTCAGTCGATACGGCGATGTCAATGTGAGTCCAACCACCGCAATGACCGTTGCCGAGAAGAACAGAATAAAGTCGCGAATGCGGGCACCCGCAACGAACAGCATGACGAGTGCCGTCGCGAGCAACACGATTGCAGCGCCGAAATCCGGCTCCGCAAGCAGCAATGCGCAACCCAGGCTCAACACGAGCATCGGCCGAAGAAAGCCGACGAACTGTTCACGCAGCGCCTTTTGCTGCCGCACGACATAGCCCGCGAGGTAAATCAGCAGGCACAGCCTCGCCGGTTCCGAAACTTGCAGGTTCATGACGCCGAAGCGCACCCAGCGCGTCGCACCGTTGACCTCGTAGCCAACACCCGGCAACAGCACAACGACAAGCAGCGCCAGGCCGACTAGCAGAAGCAGCGGGCCCAGGGTCTGCCAGACATGCATTGGCACGAACAGGCAGAACAGGCCGGCTACAAGGCCGATTGCAGCAGCGATGAGTTGACGCTCAAGGTAGAAGAACGGGTTGCCGGTCGCGTTATCGGAGATCGTGATCGACGCCGAGGCCAGGATCACAAATCCACCGAGCAACAGCACGAGGACGAGTCCCAGCATGACCGGATCCAGCTTGAGCTCGGTTTTGAGGCGTGCCGGAAACGGCATCATCGCACTTCTCGCGGTCATCGTGAGAGCGCCTCCACCGCGGAGCTGAATGCATCACCACGCGCACAGTAGTTCGCGAACTGATCGAAACTGGCGCACGCTGGCGCCAGCAATACGGTGTCGTCCGATTCGGCGTATGCGGCCGCCTGGCAAACCGCATCGGCCATGTCGCGTGCGAAGTACACGGGCATTACCGTGTCGATCGCGTCGGCAATCGCTTCAGCATCCGTGCCCAGCAGAACTGCCGCCCGCAGCTTGCCCTCGAGCGCCGCTGCAAGTTCGCTGAAGTTACCGCCCTTGCCGTCACCGCCGGCGACGAGAACCACGGTGCCATCGATAGAATGAATAGATGCAACCGCGGCAGCAACGTTCGTTGCCTTCGAGTCATTGACGTAATTCACAGCACCTTTACGTGCGACAAACTGCATGCGATGCGACAGTCCCGGGAATTCCGTCAGGACCTGCAACATGGGTCCCATATCGAGGCCAAGCAGTTCGCCCGCTGCCAGCGCCGCCAGCGCATTTGCCTGATTGTGCAGGCCGACCATACGCATGTCGGATACAGCGATCAGGAGCGTATCACCACGAGCAAGATAGACTTCGTTATCGTCGCGACGAACACCAAACTGCCCGTCGTCAGGCTCATCGAGTCCGAACGTGATGACATTGTCGATGTGATGTGCCGCGTCTGCCGCCGTTTCGTCAGCGCGATTGACAACCGCTGCACGTGCTTCGGAGTACACGCGGTACTTCGCGCGACGGTACTCGTCCTCGTCAGCATGCCAATCCAGATGGTCCGGCGAGACATTCAGAAGCACAGCTACTTCAGCCGGCAATGTTTGCGTGCGTTGTAACTGGAAACTTGATAGCTCCAACACATAGATATCAGGAGTGTCTTCGTCAAGAAGATCCAGCGCCGGCTCGCCGAGGTTGCCGCCGGCAAGCACCGTGCGTCCGTCAGCGCGGCACATGTGGTAAACCAGTGTTGTAACGGTGCTTTTGCCGTTCGACCCGGTAATAGCGACGAATGGCGCCTTGGCATCACGCGCGAATAACTCGATGTCCGAGATGACTTCGAGTTTCTTCTTACGCGCCTTGACCAGGAGTTCGTCGTTGTCCGCAATGCCCGGTGACGCGATAACGCGAACAATTTTGCCTGGCAGCCTGTTACTGCCCAGGACGACCTTGGCGTCGGGGAAGATTTCCTTGAGCTGGTCAATTCCCGGTGGCTCATCGCGACTGTCGTAGAACGTTGCATCGCCATCGTTGCGTTGTAGATAACGCGCAATCGACAGGCCGGTTGCGCCGAGTCCGAGTACAAGGTCCTTGCCGGTGGAGGCTGTTTTCTTCACGGCGTTCATCGGATCTTCAGGCTCGCGAGACCGATCAGTACAAGGATGACCGTAATAATCCAGAAGCGGACGATGACTTTTGGTTCCGCCCAGCCCTTAAGTTCAAAATGATGGTGCAACGGCGCCATACGGAATACACGCTTGCCCGTCAGTTTGAACGACGCAACCTGGATGATCACCGACAGTGTTTCCACGACGAAGACGCCGCCCATGATCGCGAGCACAATCTCCTGACGGACAACGACTGCTACAGCCCCGAGCGCCGCACCCAGCGACAGGGCACCGATGTCACCCATGAAGACCTGTGCGGGATACGTGTTGAACCACAAGAAGCCGAGACCGGCTCCGGCCAGTGCGGCACAGAAGACCAGGATCTCACCGGTACCCGCTACGTACGGGATGCCGAGGTAATCGGAAAAATTGACGTTGCCGGTGACGTAGGCAAATACACCAAGCGCCCCGCCCACGAGAACGGTCGGCATTATCGCCAGGCCGTCAAGGCCATCGGTCAGGTTGACGGCGTTACTGAAGCCGACGATGAATACGTAGGTGACGAAGATCTGCGCCACGCCGAGTGGAATCGTCAGGTCCTTGAAGTAAGGAATCAGCAGCGCGGTTGCCGTATCGAGTGTGCCGTTGGCCTCGGCGAAGTAATAAAGGGCTAGCGCGGCAATGATGGCGGCGAAAGACTGCCAGAACAGTTTCTGCCCGGCTGAGATTCCTGCCGGGTCCTGAAGGACCAGCTTTTTGTAGTCATCGACGTAACCAATGACACCAAAAGAAAGCGTCACAAAGAGGACCACCCAGACGAACATGTTGTCGAGGTCCGCCCAGAGCACCGTGCTGACGGCAATCGCCGTCAGTATCAATGCACCGCCCATCGTCGGCGTGCCGGCCTTGATCAGGTGCGTATCGGGTCCTTCCTCGCGAACAGGTTGTCCGACCTGGTTAACGCTGAGCTTCGCAATCATCCGCGGCCCAATGACGAATGACAGGATGAGCGCTGTCAGCGCACCAAGAATCGCGCGCATCGTCAGGTAACTGAACACGTTGAAACCGGATTCGAACTGCGCCAGGTACTCGGTGAGATAGAGCAGCATCGTCAGGCTCCCTTTCTCATCGGTTCAGGACCGCGCAGCGCATCGACGACGCGTTCCATGCGCATACCACGCGAACCCTTGACCAGTAAGTTGACCTCCTCGTTAAGGCCTGCCATCAGGTCGGAGATTAGCGCGTCCAGCGAATCGTAGGGAGTGGCATCGTCGCCGAAAGCCTCACATGCATTCGCGCTCAGCTCGCCCAATGTAAACAGGCGGTCTACGCCGGCACTTCTGATTGATGCGCCAACGTCATGATGAATACGATCGGCATTGTCACCGAGTTCAAACATGTCACCGAGCACTAGCCAGCTCACGCCTTTCACGGACGCGAGAAATTCAGCGGCCGCAATAACCGACAGTGGATTCGCGTTATAGCTGTCGTCGTAAATTGTTGCGCCGGCATAGCCCTGCACAGGTGCCAGGCGGCCAGCGACCGGGTCGACCGACTCCAGCGCGGCCTTGATTGCCTCCGCAGGCACGTCAAGCGCGGTCGCAACTGCGGCCGCCGCACATGCGTTACGAACATTGTGTACGCCGGGAAGCGGCAGGTTTACCTCGATTGTCGTACCGAGCAGGTGCATCGTGAAATGCGTCTGCCCTTTGCCTGTCTCTATCTGGTCAGCGCGGATGTCGGCATTCTCGCTGAGCCCGAAGCTCAGCAAGTCGACGCCGTCAATGAGTGACGTCCAATACGAATAATACTCGTCGTCGGAATTCAACACGGCAACGCCAGGCCGCGCTTCACCAGTCAGGATTTCCGCTTTTGCGTGCGCGACACCCTCGATCGAACCGAACCCCTCGAGGTGCGCGGCGGCCGCGTTTGTAATGGCAACAACATCTGGTCTGGCGAGCTCGGTCAGGTAAGCGATCTCGCCGGCATGATTGGCACCCATCTCGAGCACTGCGTACTCATGCGACTCGTCAATGCGCGACATCATCAGCGGCATGCCGATGTCGTTATTGAGATTGCCTTCCGTCGCCAGCGTCGATGCGACCGACGACAGGCAGGCGGCGACCATCTCTTTCAATGTCGTCTTGCCGTTGCTGCCGGTAATACCAACAACCGTCACCGAGTGCCGGTTACGCCATGCGGCCCCGAGCTGCCCCAGAGCGAGCTTTGTATCCTCAACCTCGATCTGTGCGATGTCTTCACTAACAAGTGGCGCCACGACCGCACCGGCTGCGCCTTTGCTGGAGGCTTGGTTTACGAACTTGTTGCCGTCGAAATTCGGACCGGACAGCGCGACGAACAACTCGCCTTCCTGGATCGTTCGGGAGTCTGTGCTGATGCCTTCGAAGTCACGATCTTCACCGTGCAGCGTGCCGCTCATCGCGTCGGCTGCGAAAGAGAGCGTCGCATTCACGATACGCCCTCCGCGCGTTTGGCCAAATTTGCCAGCGCCGCGCCATAGTCCGAAAAATCGATACGCTCAGTGCCGATGAGCTGGTAATTTTCGTGTCCCTTGCCGGCAATCAGGATGATGTCATCAGCGGAGGCTTCGCGGATTGCCCACGCAATCGCGGCGGCGCGATCTTCCAGTACGGTCGCACGATCCGGCTGCTTCAGACCGCTCATAATCTGCGCGACGATCTGGCCCGGATCTTCGCCGCGCGGATTGTCGCTTGTAACAACAAGCCGCTCTGCATGCATTTCTGCCCTGCGTGCCATTTGTGGACGCTTGCCTGTGTCGCGATCACCCCCGCAACCGAACACGCACCAGAGTTTGCCCTTGCAATGAACCCGGAGTGCGCGCAGCGCGACATCAATAGCCTGTGGAGAGTGAGCGTAGTCGACATAAACCGACGGCAATCCGGCAGCCGCCTCGACACGCTCCATGCGTCCCGGTGGTGCGCTGACTTGCGCAAGTGTTTCGCATGCCCGTGCCATCGGAATGCCGTGCCTGAGCAACGCCGCGAGCACGATGACTGCATTGGCAACATTGAAATCACCTGGCAAAGACAATGCGAACTCGCCATCGCCCCAGGAGCTATTGATACCTACGAGCGAACCGTTGTCGTTTGCAACAACCGATCGAACAAAAACATAGGGCCGACCGTTTGCGACACGGTCAAAGCGCGTCGATACCGTTACGACATCCTGACCGCAGCGACCCGCCAGTTCTGATCCGAACTCCGAATCCAGATTAATGATCCTGGTCCGGGCCGGGTAGTCGAGGAACAGCCGTGCCTTGGTTTCTGCATAGCTCTGCATGTCGCCGTGATAATCAAGATGATCACGACTCAGGTTTGTAAACAGCACGGTGTCGAAGGCAACGCCGTCGACTCGCTTTTGCGCCAGCGCGTGCGACGACACCTCAACGGCAGCCCAGGTCGCACCCGCATCGCGGAATTCTGCAAGGCTGCCATGCAACTCGATGGCAGCGGGTGTTGTCATGCCCTCACCACCCTCGACGTTGCCTACACCTGTTCCGAGCGTGCCGATGTAGCCGCACGATTGTTCAAGCAACTCGCAGCACTGTGCGACGAGCCAGGCAACCGTCGTCTTGCCATTGGTCCCGGTCACTCCAACGACATGAACAGATTCGGAAGGACGCGAGTAAAAACGATTGGCGATCTCGCCGAGATGACTTGCGAGGTCGGGCACAGCGACCATCGGAACGCCCACTTCAGCAGCAGGTGCATCCGCTGTCGATGAGTCCCAGGCGACCGCCGCAACGCCGGCTGATACCGCATCAGCAATGAAATCAAGCCCATGACAGTTATCGCCACCGCAGGCCAGGAACAGGTCGCCAGACCGGAGCGAGCGACTGTCGCTGGATATGTTGCCGATGGCGATCGCAGGTGCGTCTGCAAATTCTCGCAGCAGTTCGGCGAGTGTCGGCTTTGGATTCACGTGTATTGCCGGCATGCTCATTGACTCATTGCCTGCATGATGCTGCCAGGGTCCCTGGCAGGCATCGCGTCGGGGGGGATGGCAAGCAGCCGTAACGATTCTGACACGACATCCGAAAAAACCGGTGCTGCAACATCGCTGCCGTAGTAAAGCTCTCCAGTGGGCTCATCGATAACAACAACTGCCGCGAGGCGGGGGTCGCTGGCCGGCGCAAGTCCGGCGAATATGGAAATATATTTGTCCTCTGAATATCCGCCAGCCGCGAATTTCCAGGCTGTGCCGGTCTTGCCTGCAATGCGGTAGCCCGTAACTGCGGCCTTCGTGCCGGTGCCACCTGGGCGAACGACTTCCTCGAGCATGCGTCGTACCGCGGAGGCAGAATCTGCGGCCAGTACCTGCTCCCCGTCTGCCGGAGCGTCCAGCGCCACCAGCGAGATGGGCCGGAATACACCCTCACTGCCGAGCACCGAGTACGCCTGCGCGAGCTGCAACGGCGTCACTGAAATACCGTAGCCGTAGGCCAGTGTCGCCTGGCTGATCGGACGCCAGTGATTGAAGTGCGTCAACAGACCTGCCGACTCGCCCGGGAATCCACTCGACGTCAGCGTGCCGAGGCCAAAGCGCGTCATGGTATTCCAGAGCTGGTCCGGCTCAAGCGTCATGGCGAGTTTGGTCACCCCGACATTGCTCGAACGCGCCAGAATTGTGGTCAGGCTAATCCGACCGAGATTACGACTATCCTCGATCGTCTTGGGTCCGACGACGACAGAGCCGGGTGCAGTATCGACGATACTGCTGGGTCGAAACTCACCACTCTCGAGCGCGGCTGCAACGACCAGTGGTTTGATACTTGAACCCGGCTCGAAAATATCGGTGATTGCGCGATTGCGGTAGCGCTCTGCTGAGAATTGCGAACGATCATTCGGGTTGTAGGTCGGCTGATTGACGATTGCGAGAACCTCGCCGGTCTTCACATCGAGTATGACGATGGAACCTGACTCCGCGTTGTGCTGCCGAATTGCCGCTTTCAGTGTCCGGTAGGCAAGGTATTGAATCCGAAGATCAATGCTTGTCTGCAGATCTTTGCCATGATGTGGCGGACGAATGCTCTCGACATTCTCGACGGAGCGACCCAGCCGATCTTTGAGTACGCGTTTGGCACCCGACTCACCCGCAAGCCAGTGGTTGAATGCAAGCTCCAGTCCTTCCTGACCCGCATCATCAATGTTCGTAAAACCGATGAGATGGCCCGTGACTTCACCTGCCGGGTAGTAGCGCCGGTACTCGCGTTGCACATTCACCCCTGGCAAATCGAGGTCGAGAACCAGTTGCGCCTGCTCGGGACTCAGGTGTCGTTTGAGGTAAAGGAATTCCTTGTCCATGCTGCGCGTTACGCGCCGAATCAGCTGTTGCGGATCGATACCAAGAAGACGCGCCAATTTCGGAACGCGGTCGACGGCGGGCGCGAGCTCTTTGGGATTTGCCCAGATGCTGTCGACCGGCGTGCTGATCGCGAGTGGCTCTCCGTTGCGATCGGTAATCGTGCCGCGGTGTGCCGAGATTCGTTCCGTGCGCAGGTGACGTGTATCTGCCTGCTGGTTAAGAAAGTCCTTGTTAAAGACCTGCAAGTGCACGGCGCGCGCAACCAGCGATGCTGCAAGCAGCGAGAAAAATACGCCTACCAGCGTCAGTCTGCCAGCGAATCGCCTTGCAGCTTGTTGTTTTGTCTCGGCGCCGCGTGTCATGGGCGTTCGATTACGTAGATTTCCGAGGCGACAGGTCGCACGAGCGCAAGGTCGTCGGTAGCGACCTGTTCGATGCGTGCATGCGTGGCCCAGGTGCTCTGCTCGATTTGTAACTGGCCCCATTCAATATTCAGATCGTCGCGTTCATGCGTCAGCGACTCGAGCTCGACGAACAACTTGCGCGACTCGTGTTTCGTGTAGACCAGCGCCAGCGCACTCAATACACAAACGACCGAGAAGACGAGTACGAGTGCGAGAGGCTGCTTTGTCTGCGTAACCTGGATCACAAGCGTTCCGCTACGCGCAGACGCGCACTGCGCGCCCGGACATTTGCAGCGACCTCGTCCGCCGTTGCCGTGATTGCTTTGCCGACCTGCCGTAACTTTGGCCGGAACTCTGCGGGCACATCAGGCATGCCGCGGTATTGTTCGGCCTCTCTTGAGGCGTCGCGAATAAAACGCTTTGCAATACGATCCTCAAGCGAGTGAAAACTGATTACGCAGAGGCGGCCGCCGGGGGCCAACACGTCGAGCGACTGCGCCAGTGCGGCCTCGAGCTGCTCGAGCTCGCGATTGATAAAAATGCGAATCGCCTGAAACGTCTTTGTAGCCGGATTCGTCTTGCGTGTGTGCGCCGGAATGACCGACGCAACCACATCTGCCAGCTGAGTAGTCGTCTGCAGAGGTGTTTCTGCACGCGCAGCAATAATGGCGCGCGCGATGCGTACCGCCTGATTCTCTTCGCCAAATTGTCTGAGAATTCGCCTCAATTCGTGTTCTTCCACTTGCCCGAGCCATGCGGCGGCCGAGATGCCTGACTCCGGGTCCATGCGCATGTCCAGAGGTCCGTCGCGAAGAAAGCTGAATCCGCGTTCGGCTTCATCCAGTTGTGGCGACGAGACGCCGATGTCGAGGAGCAAGCCGTCGACTTGTCCGGTGAGTCCTTTGTCTTCAATGCATGCCGCAAGTCTTTCAATTTCGCCTCTCACAAGTTCAAACCTCGGGTCTTCAAGCAGCGCTGCCGGCGCAGATGCGATTGCCTGTGGATCACGATCGATTGCGATAAGCCGACCGTTGCCACTCAATCTCTGCAAGATGGCGCTGCTGTGTCCCCCGCGTCCGAAAGTTCCGTCGACGTATAAACCGTCTTGTTTAATGTCCAGCCCTTCGAGGACCGGTCCCAGCAGCACCGGCACATGCGCGTTGCTGCTCATGAAATGAATGACGCCTTAGAACGAGATCGATTCGAGGTCGGGCGGCAGTTCGCCGTCATCGTCCTCACTGAGCCATGCGTCCCGTTTCTCGTTCCAGGTTTCTTCATCCCATAGTTCAAATTTGTTGCCCTGCCCGATCAACATCGCGGCCTTCTCAAGTCCTGCAAAATCACGCAGTTCGCGTGACACGAGAATTCGACCGCTCCCGTCCATCTCAACTTCAGTGGCGTAGCCGACCATGATGCGCACAATGTTGCGGGCGACTTTGTTCATGCTCGGCAAGCGCACCAGCTTGCGTTCGAGTTCTTCCCAGTCGGGCAGCGGATAAACGAGCAGGCAATGGTCCTTGTCGACAGTGACAACGATCTGGCCATCACAACGGGCGCCCAGCCGCTCCCGATACCGGGTCGGTATTGCCATACGCCCCTTGGCGTCCAGGTTTACTTTGGTGGCCCCTCGAAACACGACGATACGGACGACCCCGGTTTCGCTCTTCTGGCGCGAATCCTGGGCGGGTTGCCCCTTTCCTCCCACTTTTATCCACTTTTCAACACTATAGTGTCGGTGTGTCGGGAGCGTCAACAAGCCCTGGCAATTAGTTGTTGTTGTACAGGGACTTAGGGACTTTTAGGTGGCCCAATTCGGGCGAATTGTGGCGGCTCTGGCGCAAGGAAAATCAGATGCTTAGCAATGCTTCCTCGATATGACCTGAAAAACGGGTCGGCAAACGGCGACAGGGCCGGGTTACGGATGATTCGGATCCTGATTTGCGCAATAAGCGCGTATTCTCTCCCGCTGCTCGGCGGAAAGTCAATAACTTGTTGATTTAATTGGTTTAATTTATTTTAGTAAGGGTCAGAGCACCAGGGCTCTGACCTGGGCAGGAAACGAGATCGAGAAATCAGGAGCCGGCAATAAGCCGGGTTCTGTCTAAGACAACCATTCATCTGGGACAGCCGTCACCGACTGCCTCTAGCAACCTACCCGGAAGCCCGCTCGGAACCGGCGGCGGCCGAAGCCATGCTTCCCTATTTGGTCTTGCTCCAGGCGGGGTTTACCGTGCCGCGAACTGTTACCAGTCGCGCGGTGCGCTCTTACCGCACCTTTTCACCCTTACCGGCACGCCGGCGGTATATTTTCTGTGGCACTTTCCATGGGCTCGCACCCCCCAGGTGTTACCTGGCGCCTCGTCCGAAGGAGCCCGGACTTTCCTCCATGAACCAGAGGTTCACAGCGATTGCCTGGCCGACTCCTGATTTCTCGGACCGCGGATTCTACAGGTCCAGCAAGCGCTTATACAGCGCGTTCCGCTTCTCGCCGGTTAAATTGGAGACGATGCGCGCAATTTCCTTGTCTGGCAATTTGCCAGCCAGCTCGATTAGCAGTCGATCAGCATCAAGCGTCGATGAGTCACCGTCCGCGGCTCCGCCAACCACGATGACGAGTTCACCTTTCTGGATTATCTCGTTCGCCACGAGCTTTTTGCTGAGCTCGCCGAGTGTTGCGCTGACACATTGCTCGTGCAACTTCGAGATCTCTCGACCGAGAAAAGCTGGGCGCGCCCTGCCGAACACCTCGACCATATCGGCGACCGAGCTTTCGATTCGATGCACCGACTCGTAGAAGACCATGGTCCGGGTTTCGCTTGCCAGCCCGGCCAACGCGTCATGTCTGCCTTTCTTCTTCGCCGGCAGAAAGCCTTCGAAACAAAACCGATCAGTCGCCAGACCCGCGACAGAAAGTGCGGCGATCATTGCACTCGGTCCGGGTATGGGAGAAACACTGATCCCCGCTTCATGAGCAGCCCTGACCAGCCGGTAGCCCGGGTCGCTGATCAACGGAGTACCCGCGTCACTGACGAGCGCGACAGACCGGCCCGCGGCCAGCTCCCTGATCACCATTTCTGCGCGATCTGCCTCGTTATGATCGTGCAACGCCAAAAGCCGCGTTTTCACGCCGAAATGCGATAGCAATCGCCCGGTGTGGCGGGTATCCTCGGCGGCAATGAGATCAACGTCTGCGAGCGTCTGGCGTGCTCGCGGCGACAGATCCTCGAGGTTGCCGATTGGCGTTGCCACAACGAATAGTGTGCCGCTCATTGACTACCTTCGACCCTTGAAATTGTGTTTTGGCTATGAAGAAACTCAGACATCGTGCCCGTGAACGAAGCTCCGTGGCAAGCATTACGCTGCTGCTGGTGGCGTCATTGTTGTTCAGCGCTTGTGCAACAACAGGTGGCTCCGGCGGCGTGCCGGGCGAAGGCCGTGCTGAGCGGCTGGCAGAGAATGGTGATCACGATGACGCTGCCCGGGTATATATTGGTCTTGCAGCCGAAGCCAGCGAGCTCGAACGTGACCGACTGACCTTACTTGCCGTGGAACAGTGGCTTGATGCCGGCGACGCCGCCCGGGCCCGTAATACGTTTCGCGCTTTACCGGTGCCGGACAGCACCCAGCTCCGCCAGATCTGGAATACGAACTCGGCCGCATTGTCGCTGTATGCAGGCGAAGCCGACGAGGCACTCGACATTCTCGAGGCCATGAGTCGCCAGCCGCTGTCCGAGCGACGCCGACTACGCGTCGATGCGCTGCGTGCCGATGCGTGGATTCAGAAAGGTGATCCGGCTCGCGCCGTCGAGCTCATGATGCACCGCGAGATCTGGTTGCGTGATCGGCGCAGTATCAAGCAGAATCGGCAGAGACTTTGGCAGGGTCTGCTGGTCAGCAACCCGCAGCAGCTACGCCACAGTGCAGAGGACTCTCTCGATCCTGACGTACGTGGCTGGCTTGAAATCGGTTCGCTCGCAGCCTCGACCGGCCAGCAGGGTATCGGGTGGGTTAACGGCGCCGTGCGCTGGCGGGACATGAATCCGACGCACCCTGCCATCTTGATCATTGACGACCTTCAGCTTCCTGATGAACTGTCCCTCGACTACCCGCAACAGGTTGCCTTGTTACTACCACTATCAGGACGGACCGCACCTGCAGGGCACGCAGTACAGAACGGTTTTCTCGGAGCGTATTTCTCAACGATCGCCGGACTCGATGAACCACAGACCATTCGTGTCTACGACGTCAATAGTGAAGGTGGGGCCAGCGCCGCGTATGCGACGGCCGTCGCTGATGGCGCGGAGTTCGTCATAGGACCATTGTTGCGTTCCAGCGTCACCGAACTTGCCAATGACATTCTCGTACCAATACCGGTTTTGACGTTGAATTATCTTCCGGACAACACGCTCGCCCCGCCCGGTCTGTATCAATTCGCGCTCGCTCCCGAAGACGAGGCGCGTTCAGCCGCCGGGCGCGCGCTTGCAGACGGGCACACACGGGCCGTTGCCCTGGTACCAAATAACGACTGGGGTCGCCGCGTCTTGTCGAGTTTTGATGCTGAACTCAAAGTACAGGGCGGCACGCTCCTCGACTACCGGATGTACACGCCAGGTATCCAGGACTTCTCGAATACGATCGAGGATCTCATGGCCCTCTCTGGAAGTGTGCGTCGATACCAGCGTCTGCGAGCAAACATCGGCGGGCCGCTGCAGTTCGATCCGCGCCGCCGGCAGGACAGCGAGTTTATTTTCCTGGCCGCTGACGCACCGGCTGGTCGCCTGCTCAAGTCACAGCTGAAGTTCCATTACTCGGGTGAACTACCGGTTTACTCGACATCGTCGATCAACGCCATGGATGGGCGCTCAAATTCCGACCTGAATGGCATTATGTTCGCCGACACGCCGTGGATTATCGCGCCGCAGAGCTGGATTGAGAATCTGCCACCACTGTACAACGAGTACTGGCCCGGCGAACGCCGCCTGGGCCGCCTTCACGCCATGGGCTACGACGCCTACCAGTTGATCGCCGCGCTCTTCGCCGCCCGCACGGGGCCGATGCAGGAGATTGACGGCGCGACTGGCAAGCTCTACCTCGATCCCGACGGTCGCGTGCACCGTAAGCTGGCGTGGGCACAATTTCAGAGAGGAGAGGCAATAGCCCTGCCAGAGATTGAGCCCGCCGGCGGGCCGATTCTGGACATTAGCGACGACGCCGAGTTGGTGAGGCCCGATGCCGCGGATGAAGAGGCGTGGCCCGAGCTGACACGCGAACTGTAGGTCTTGACGCAGAGCAACTTGCTGACAAGTTCCTGAAACGCCAGGGCCTGATACCTGTTGTCAGAAACTTCCGTTGCCGTCTTGGCGAGATCGACCTGATCGCAAGAGACGGTGATGCCATCGTCTTCATCGAAGTACGCTATCGCGCCTGTAACCGTTTTTCGCGGGCCGGCCTGACGGTCGACATTCACAAGCAGCGCAAGTTGATCCGCACGGCAGCGTTATTCACAGCACAACGTTCAAAGTACGCCAATTGCGTGATGCGCTTCGACGTTGTCGCGATCGACGCGGACGAACACGGCGAGAAGACCATCGAGTGGATAAAGGACGCGTTCCGCCCTACTGACTCCCGACTGTAACCGCAACACCAGCTCGTAACTCGTAGCTCGTAGCTCGTCGCTCGTCGCTCGTCGCACAGTCTCGAGACCGGCATGTTGGTTGCCGGTATGGCTCGCTGCGCTGCGCTTTACTACCGGCAACCAACATCCCGCCCTCGGCCTCCCCGGACCACTACGGTGATCGGGGGACCGGCGCGACGGGGTGCTTGTTGACCGAAGTAAAGCGGACCGAAGGGAGCCCTGAGGTCAACAAATGCCCCGGTGCGCCGTGTCGTGCGGTGAGGGCGCGTACCCGGCGCCGGACCTGTGCGACGAGCTACGAGTTACGAGCTGCTGTTGCGGTTACAGTCGGGAGTCGGTGGGGCGGAACGCGTCCTTTATCCACTCGATGGTCTTCTTGCCGTGTTCGTCCGCATCGATCGCGACAACGTCGAAACGCATCACGCAACTGGCGTACTTCGAACGTTGTGCTGTGAATAACGCAGCCGTGCGAATCAACTTGCGCTGCTTGTGAATGTCGACCGTCAGGCCGGCCCGCGAAAAACGGTTACAGGCGCGATAGCG
>CALZHX010000287.1 GCA_945787435.1 uncultured Woeseiaceae bacterium | reverse complement strand
TACCGGCTACGCCACCACCATTAGCATTCTCTGCCCCAGCCTGCTGTAGTGCCCTGCGCAAATCGCGGGCGTCAGCGAGTGTTTCCTGCATGCGTTCGCCAGGACCCGGTTCGCCATCGGCAGCGGATGAGATCATTCCCTCGGCGCGTCGCAGGTCCAGGCGCAATTGCCGCAAGGCCTCGGTAACGGCGCTCTCGCTTGCGGCAACGTACACGGCCTCACCTTGTTCGAGATAGGCGGCTGCGACAGCGATGCGGGCTTCGATCTCCATGTCCTGGAGTTTGCTGACGCCATCGCGTATCTCATCGGCAACCCGCGGCTGATCCTCCTCGATTGACTGCGCAGCACCCTGGGCATCTCTTTGCAGTCGCTGGATGTCCGCAAGCAGTTCTCGTTTCTCAGCGGCCATTTCGGCTTCTTCGTCGTAACTCAGGCCGCTGTTGAATGAATCGCCGTCGCCATTCCCGCCTTCGTTCAGAATCTCGCGTACCGCATCCTGTAACCGCTCTTCGAGATCAGCCTGCGTATCGTGTAGCTCTTCAGCACGATCTGCCAACTCGTTTATTGCAGCCTGCATTGCGCGTTGCTGCGCTTCGCCAGCGCTATCGCGTGCACCCTCGAGTTGGCGTTGCGCCTCATCCATCGCGCGCTGCAGTGATTCAGGATCGCTACTGTCGCGCATCGCTTCATCTGCTTCATTCATGGCGCGCAATGCGCTCGACAGCCGGCGTTGCAGATCATCTATCTCTCGTTCGGATGGCTCGCGTTCGGACGATTGTGATTCAGATGGTTGCGACTCGGACGACTCACTGCCTGACTGCCCCTGGCTCGATTGCGATTGCGCCTGTTGTTGTCCCCGTGAAAGTTCTTCGAGTTGTCTTTGCAGCTCTTCGACCTCGCGGCGCAACATCTCCTGTTGCCAGCGTTGCTCAGGTGTCGGTGTTTGCGAGCGGTTCTGATTGCGTGCCAGCTGCTCCTGGCGCCGGGCCAGCTCCTCGAGTTCGTTGGCCGCCTCTTCCATTTGCTGCTCTGGCGGATTCGGTGTTGCGTTGTTGCCGGTCTCGTACTGGTTCTTTTCGAGATCCATTTCGAGTTCGAACATCTCGCTGAGGTCGCGTCCTGCCTGACCTCCGCCGCCGTTGTTCGCCTGCGTCGACACGTTGATGTCGGTGAAAACGGCTTCGGCCGCCAGCAAGTGTTGCAGTGCCTCCTGCTCAGGGAGCAGGGCTTTTTCAAGGTCAATTTCGGCGAGGAACTCGGCGGCGGGCGTCATTGCCTCGGACGCCTTGTACAGATGCTCGACGAACTCCGCAATCTCCTCGTCCGATGCTGTCAACTGCCGTGCTTCGGCGCGTTCTGCCAGCGTTTCCACCTGCTCCTTGAGTGTTTGTTGCAGTCGCGACAACAAAGCCGCGTTGTCCGTGACATAAGCGTCATCGCCGCGATGTTGGTCGCTCTGTTCCCGAATCAGGTTCCAGGTCGAGATGATAATCTCGCGCTGCCGTTCCGACACCTCGTTCTGGGGGCCACCCTGTTGGCCGCCACCGCCGGCCTGCTGCGATTGCGAGTAGCGCCGATCGAACGGCTGCACGTCGATAAAGAACATGTCTGTGCGTGCAGAGTTCTCACGATCTTCGGCAACCGCGTAATAGGAAATCAGGTCGCCGGGGACGAGTGGCTCCTCGCCATTCTCGGCAAGGGACTCCAGGAAGAACACATGATCGACCTCAATGGTCTCAAGCTCGGCGTCGAGCTCAACCGACTCCCAGTCACCGCCATTGACCGAGTAGCGCAACTCGAGTTCATTGATACGAAAATCATCCTCGGCGGTGATTCTCGTGGTCACTTCCTCGATGCGGCTGGCACTCCAGTCGCGTCCTGGGCGCGCAAACGCGATGTCAGGCGCCTGGTCGTCGAGAATTGTAATGAAATAGTCGTCGGTCAGCCGGATTCGCTCACCACCCACCGTGGCGGCGACGAAGTACTGGCCATCCTCATTGACCGCAAACGTTGTCGTAGCGGTAGTACCGTCAACATCGAGTTTTACAGCATCGGCATCCAGGATGACCGATCCGGGCGTCATCGGCCTGTCAGTTGTAATTTGAAGTTCGATTTCAGTTTCGGCGATCGCACGAATATCGCCGCCCGGGTCGTGCACTTCAGGATCGCGTCTGGTCCAGTCGGGGTAACGATAGGTCAGTGACAGGTTCTCGACATTGGGCAAGTCAACGACGCGTACCTGGAATGTCGGGCTGCGCACGTTGCTGGCCGATACAAAGTATTCGAGCGGTTGGCGCACCGAGAAGAACGTAAATTCGAAGCCATCTTCGTCTTCGGACATTGGGACCTGTTGCCACTCGCCGTCACCAAAGCTCGCATGCACAAATGCGTCCACCGGGTCGAAACCCTGCATGCTGGCCTGTACCCGCACGGTTCCACCCAGGCGGATGCCGTCGTCCCCCGGTGATACTTCAATGCTCTGTGGTGGCAGGAGCCCCGGGAACGCCCAGCCAACCCAGAGATCACGAACGCCGTAGCTGTAGTTGCCGGGGCCGGCAATGGCTACCAGCAACAGAATGGCCAGCGCCACGCCGGTGGATGCCCAGGCGTAATGAAACCGGCGTGGTGCGACCTGTTTAACAGGAGAGTGATGCGCCGCGATATCGAGCGATTCCTCTGCGAGCAGTTCGCGCATCGGGTTCGCCGCATCCCGGGTATCCACGTAGGCCTCGACCCTGCCACCGAATTCGGGCGTCTTTGTTTCGATGTCGTGCGCCGACTCAGCGTCGATACGTCGACGCAGCAAGACGAAGAAGAAATACGCGAGACCACCGATACAGGCCGCAAGGACTATGCGCGCCGTAATCATGAAGTCATCAGGAAATCCTGCACGGATCGCCGCCGTCACAGCAAGCAGCGAGACGGCAAGAGCCGCGACAGCTATCGCAGCGACGCCACGCGCGACCACGAGTTTTTTCAGTCGCTGCGTAAACGAATCCAGGTATTCTTCAAACTGTTTCGAGTATGTCATCAGTTCGATCCACTGCTGGTTCGAAGCGTCAGGTGCGCGTTCGCGAGTATTGATTCCCCGATCAGCACCAGTGCCAGTATAAGGAGCAACGCATGCCAAAGCTCAAACGGTTCAGCCTCCTGTTCGAAGGCCGCGGTCTCGCCGGGCTCGGCCGCGGCGCTCATCGCCGCAATCCAGCGCTGCATCGTTTCGGGTGCGATAGCCGCGAGCTCGGACTCGCGAGGGTCGGTGTTCACGGCCACAACATAGTCCCCTTGTGAGGTATAGACCTCGTAGAAGCCTGTTTTGTGCAATTCGATTCGCTGCGCCCGCGTCGTACCGGCGAGGGACAGTACGGTACGACCGTCCGGATCGATGACCTGGCCAGATACGCCGCCGACCAGCGAGAGTGGCAATGTGGCTCCCGCGTCAAACGCTGTTGCGACCTGTTCGATCCCGGAGAGATAGCGTGCCGCTTCGATCATGAAGCTGACAAACACGGGCCGAATTGGCAGATCATTCCACCGATTCTCGAGGCCGCCGGCAACCAGCAACATCCGACCCTGACCGAGCCGGCGCTCGATCACAAATGCCTCGTCGTTCTCCAGCCGCACCAGGACCTGGTCGTCAGCGAGTGTTTCGACGGGAATTGACTGCGACAGGTTGACCGCATACCAACCATCCGTTGCGGACAACAGGGGGTGGCCTGAGTCGACCTGGCCTATGGAAAGAAATTGATCGTCGTCCAGGCCGATGCTCGCAGGTCGAATAGAGTGACCACTCACCGGAATGCGCGTTGCGGTTGTGCTGCGCTGGCCTGCAAAGGCGAGCAGGCCACCGCCGTCTTGC
The DNA here is from genome assembly GCA_945787435.1 of uncultured Woeseiaceae bacterium. GTDB lineage: Bacteria > Pseudomonadota > Gammaproteobacteria > Steroidobacterales > Woeseiaceae > UBA1847. Next base: position 452 of record CALZHX010000287.1, on the reverse strand, counting down.
ACGAACTCCAGCAACGACGCTTCGAGTTCTGGTCCGACCGCGCCGACGTCATCAACAATCAGCCAGCCATAACGCGACAAGGTGCGCGAGTCGAAATCTCCGATCACCGAAGTTTCGACGTGAAACGCGTTGCCGGGGTCCGAGTGCAGGGCGGCCGAGAGGTAGGTAACCGGCAAGCCGTCGCGGTTAAGTGTCAGCAGAGGGATGGGAGCAGGTGGGGTATTGCGAATCACATGATAGCGCCGATCGTCAAAGCCGAGATCGTCGTTTGCGGTAGTCTCGATCCGCAGCTGGTTGTCGCCGGGTTCGAGAACCAGTCCCGTGAAACTGAGTGTCGTGGTCCCGGATCCCGATATATCCCCGCTGTCGACCACTGTGCCACCCGACGACAACTCGTGTAGGTTGCCTTTTCCCGCCAGCAGCATGCCGGCAGTAAACAGCCGCGTGGCAAG
>CALZHX010000286.1 GCA_945787435.1 uncultured Woeseiaceae bacterium | reverse complement strand
TTACTACGTGGTGGCCCCGGCCGAGTGTTCCTCGAACCTGTCGCGATTCGATGGCGTGCGTTTCGGGCATCGTGCCGAGAATCCTGAGGATCTCCTGGACCTTTACTGTCGCAGCCGCGGCGAAGGCTTCGGTGCCGAGGTCAAACGCCGCATCATGACCGGGACGTACGTGCTGTCAGCCGGTTACTACGATGCGTACTACCTCAAGGCGCAACAGGTACGGCACCTGATCGCGGACGATTTCCATGGAGCCTTTGAAAATGTCGATGTCATAGCTGGCCCGACGTCGCCGACGCCGGCGTTCAAGCTCGGCGACAAGACCGATGACCCGATCACGATGTACCTGAATGACATCTACACGATCGGCGCAAACCTCGCCGGTCTGCCCGGCATGTCGACACCTTGCGGTTTCGTCGATGGTTTGCCCGTTGGCCTGCATCTCGTCGCGCCTCACTGGGGTGAGGAGACACTTCTGCGTTGTGGCCATCATTACGAACAGCTGACCGACTGGCATACGGCCTGCCCTGAGGACTTCTCGTGAACGGCGCGTGGGAAGTTGTTATCGGTCTCGAGATCCATGCGCAGCTGGCGACCTCGAGCAAAATCTTCTCTGGCGCATCGACGGCCTACGGAGCAGAGCCGAACACGCAGGCATGCCTGGTCGACCTGGGCTACCCGGGCGTACTGCCGGTTCTGAACAAAGACGTCGTGCGCATGGCCACGATGTTCGGGCTGGCCGTCAATGCGACGGTCGCACCGCGCTCTGTTTTTGCGCGCAAGAATTACTTCTATCCTGATCTGCCGAAGGGCTATCAAATCAGCCAGTTCGAATTGCCGATCGTGGAGTTCGGCGAACTCTTTATCACCGACGCGGACGGCAATGAAAAGCGCATCGGCATCACACGTGCACATCTTGAAGAAGATGCGGGCAAGTCGGTTCACGAGGGGCTCGACAAGTCGTCCGGCATTGACCTGAACCGCGCCGGCACGCCGCTGCTCGAGATCGTATCTGAGCCGGACCTGCGTTCCGCAAAGGAAGCCGTCGCCTACATGCGCAAGATCCACACGATCGTGCGTTACCTCGGCATCTCTGACGGCAACATGCAGGAAGGCTCGTTCCGCTGCGATGCCAACGTCTCGGTTCGCCCGCGCGGGCAGGAAGAACTCGGCACACGCGCTGAACTCAAGAACCTGAATTCGTTCCGCTTCGTGGAGCGCGCGATCAATATTGAGGTTGAGCGCCAGATCGAAGTCATCGAGGACGGTGGTGAAGTGGTGCAGGAGACGCGCCTCTACGATTCGGTTAAGGACGAGACGCGCTCGATGCGCTCGAAAGAAGAAGCGAACGACTACCGCTACTTCCCTGACCCGGACTTGCTGCCCGTCGAGATCGATGCCGCCTACATCGAGGCTGTTCGCGAAACCTTGCCGGAGTTACCGGCCGCGAAGCAGCAGCGCTTTGTGGCCGATTACGGTTTGCGCGAAGACGATGCCGCAATCCTGACTGCGTCACGAGCGCTTGCGGACTTCTTTGAAGACGTCGTCGCGGCCACACAAGGCAAGGCGCAGGGCACCGCAAATTTCGTCATCGGCGACCTGGCCGGCGCGCTGAACCGTGACGGTCTCGATATCGAACAAAGTCCCGTGTCGGCTGCGGCGCTCGCCGGTCTGCTCGATCGCATCAAGGACAACACGATCTCCGGCAAAATTGCCAAGGAAGTCTTCGAAGCCATGTGGGTGGGCGAGGGCACGGCCGACGACATCATCGAGGCAAAAGGCCTCAAGCAGATTACGGACTCATCAGCCATCGAGGCCATCGTCGACAAGGTCATCGCAGCGAATCCCGGCCAGGTCGCCGAGTACAAGGCAGGCAAGGACAAGCTGATTGGTTTCTTCGTCGGACAGGTCATGAAAGAAACCGGCGGCAAGGCCAACCCCGGCCAGGTCAACCAGGTTCTGAAGCAGAAGTTAAGCTGACGCCTGCTGCAGCGTCCAGCTGCGGCGGCCAGACACCCGGGTGAACTGAGGCGCAGTTCACAGATAAACAGCCCGAATTCCTCAACACTAGCTAACGCCAGTCGGATCGTGATGCACGCGAGCTTTGACTCGGCACTGGCTAATGGAATATGTCAAATCAAGAGGGATTTTGACCATGTCGAAACGAAGAAGCGCGGCGCTACTGACACTGTTAACCGTTTTCCTCTCGGGGACGGTTTTCTCCGAGGACCTGACAGGCGAAAGCATGAAGAGCCTGGACGGCCAGGTTCAGGAGATTAAGTCCGACGTCCTCGATATCGCCTCCGATCTGAGAAACCTCGAGGAACGCCTGCTGTATCCCTCGGGCACGCAGTTGGCCATTTTTGTTGCTGTCGAAGAACAACAGGATTTTCGACTGGACGCGGTACAGATCGAGATCGACGGCGAACTCGCAACACACCACATTTACAGTTTCAATGAACTCGAGGCGCTGCAGAAAGGCGGTGTGCAAAAGGCCTACGCCGGAAACGTCGTTACCGGAGACCACGAACTGCGTGTCACCGTGACCGGCAAGACCGATAGTGGCAAGGACTTCAGCAGCTCAGGCACGTTTGCGTTCTCGAAAGGCGTCAAGCCGAAGACGATCGGCGTCACGCTGGCCGAACCCGGTCTCGGCAGCGACGGGATCCAGGTCGGAGACTGGTAAGTCATGCGTCGGGCACCCTTATCCGTGCTCGGACTCCTGCTGGTCACCGGACTGGCCTCGGGTCCCGCACCTGCACAGGAACTGAAGGACCTTTACTTCGGTGAGGCGCTCTATTACGCGCACCAGGGGCTTTATTTCGAGGCGCTCGAAAGACTCGACACCGAAATCAAGCAGCATGACGGGCTCGACGAACCGCAGCTCGATACTCTCTATTACCATATCGACGATGCCGATTTTTCCCTGGGCGACTTCGAGCTGCGTTATCGCATGCATCACAGGGCCGGTCGGGCAATAAGGGCAGTTCTCGACGCGGCCGTGGACGACGTCGTGCGCAATGATGCGGCCTACCGGCTGGCCCGAATTCATTTTCAAAAGAATCAGCTGCCTGAAGCGTTGCATGCACTGGACCGGATCGAGGGCGAGATTCCGAAGTCCATTCGCGACGACATCGAGTTCCTGCGCGCCAATGTGTATCTCGCACAAGGCCGGCCCGAAGATTCGATCGAGGTCCTGGAGAATCTCCAAAACTCCGACAGCTTTGGCGGGTTTGCGCGCTACAACCTCGGTATTGCCTACCTGCAGTCGGGACGCCGCCAGGACGCTCTTGAGACGCTAAGTCAGGCCGGCAGCATTGCGACGGACGATCCCTCTGAACTGGCCATTCGGGACAAGTCGAATCTTGTCGCCGGCACGGTTCACCTCGAAGCAGATGAATTCGAAAGCGCTGTCCCTTATCTCAACCGTGTGCGTCTTGACGGGCCATTTTCGAACCAGGCGCTGCTCAGTGCCGGTTGGGCCAACATGTCGGTGAACAAGTTTGATCGGGCCGTTGTGCCCTGGAGCATTCTTGCTGATCGCGAGGTCACCGACAGGGCCACGCAGGAAGCCATGCTCGCGCTGCCCTATGCGTATGGCAAGCTCGACGTGCACGGCCGCGCGGCGGTGTATTACGGGCGTGCGCTCGACGCATTCGGCACGGAGATCGACAAACTCAATGTGTCGATTGAAAGCATCCGGGAAGGCAAGTTCATTGCGGCACTGGTTCGCGAGGAGATTCGCAAGGACAAGGACTGGGTAGTCCGCCTGCGCTCATTGCCCGAGGCGCCGGAAACCTATTACCTGATGGACCTGCTGGCATCGCACGATTTCCAGACGGGCCTGCAGAACTACCTCGACCTTGCCGACTTGCGACGCAAACTCGTCGAATGGCAAAGCGGTTTCGATGCCTATGACGAGATGGTAGGGATTCGCAGTGAGCATTACGAACCGCTGCTGCCGGAAATCGATGACGAGTTCAGGGAACTCGATTCGCGCATGCGCCTGCGCACCGAGCAGCACAAGATGCTGGTCAGGCGACGCGACGATCTGTTGACCACGCCGCGACCGGAATTTCTTGTAACACCCGCGGAACAGGCCATCCTCACTCGCCTGGAAGCGCTCGAATTGCAGGCAGTTGCAAATTCGTCTGCGATGCAGCGCATCAAGCGCCTCAAGGGCGTCCTGGTGTGGCGTCTCGAGACCGAGTATCACGAGCGACTGAGCGAGTTCGATGAAAACCTGCGCAACCTCGATGAGGTGATGGCCCTGGCGCAGACGCAGTACGACGAATACGTTCGCGTGCGGCAGGCCTCGACACACAGCTATGTCGGATACGAAAAACCCATTTCCCGGCTACGCGTACACGCCGCCAATGCGGTGCAGAAGATCGACATGCTCATGGCGCGCCAGGGGCGCGTCCTGGAAAAGGTTGCCCTGGATGAGTTGGTAGCACGTCGCAGCCGGCTCGAGACTTTTGGTGACAAGGCGCGTTTCGCCCTGGCCGACAGTTACGACCGCGCAACACAATCACAGGCGAGGACGGAGCCCGAATGAGGCCTGTGCGACACATTCTTCTCTGTATGTCGTGCGCCGTGCTGGTCGCATGCGCGTCAACGCCGCGCGACCAGGCAGGCACCCTGAGTCAGCTCGACAGTATGCCGCCCGAAGTTGACGAAATTCATGTTGCCGACAGCCTCGAGCGTGCCGCCGATAGTTATCGCCGCTATCTCGAGGAAACATCCGAAAGCGCGAGAACGCCGGAGGCGATGCGGCGCCTTGCCGACCTGCAGATTGAACAGGCCTACGGCGTCATGGGCAGCGACGACTTCACGGAAATGGCCGCTCCGGACGCTGCAGCCAGGACACAGAAGATTGTTGCCCAGCGGACAAATAGCGGCTCCTCACCTGACCGGGAGTCGGACGAGGAATTCGAGGCGCGTGCATCGCAGCGCGAGGTGCTGCTGGCTCAATCATCGGACGCCGACCTGCTGCTTCCTGAAGAGGGCACTGTGCCAACCGGGCCGCGCGAAGCCATCAAGACGTACTGGGAGATCCTCGAAAAATACCCTGACTACGAACGCAACGACCAGGTTCTGTACCAGTTGTCGCGGGCCTATGAGGAGATAGAGGATCCGGACAAGGCGATGGAGGTCATGGATCGCTTTGTTGCCGAGTACCCCTATTCGCGCTACCTCGACGAGGTTTATTTCCGGCGCGGTGAGTACTTCTTCGTGCGCAAGCGTTTCTTCGATGCTGAAGACGCCTACGGCGCGATCATTCGCCTCGGGGCTTCATCGGATTACTACGAGCTCGGGCTCTACAAGCTGGGCTGGTCGCTGTACAAGCAGGAGATGTACGAGGAGGCCCTGGATAACTACATGGCAATGCTCGACTACCGGCACTCGATCGGTTTCGATTTCGAGGAGGAATATGACGAAGAGGATGAGCATCGCCTGGCGGATACGTTCCGCGTTATCAGCCTGAGTTTCTCGAACCTCGGCGGCCCCGAGGTTCTCGATGAATACTTCGCCAGTAACGGTCACCGCAGCTACGCCGACAAGATTTACAGCAATCTTGCTGAGTTTTATTTTGAAAAACTGCGCTATGACGATGCGGCGTCAGTCTACAAATCATTCGTCGATCTGAATCCCTATCACAAGGAGTCGCCGCACTTCGGCATGCGTGTTGTCGAGATCTACGGCGAGGCTGGATTCCCGATGCTCGTGGTTGAGGCAAAGAAAGAATTTGCATCGCGGTACGCGATTGACGCCGAGTACTGGCGCTTCTTCGATATTGAAACGTCGCCCGAGGTCACCGGCTTCCTGAAGCAGAACCTGACGGATCTCGCGGGCCACTATCATGCGCTGTACCAGGAACCGGCGTTCCTGGACGAGAAACCGGCGAACTTCAACGAAGCTCTGCGCTGGTACCGGCAATTTCTTGGCTCATTCCCTGTAGATGCGCAATCGCCCAACATCAATTACCAGCTAGCCGATTTGTTACTCGAAAACGAGGACTTTGGCGTGGCTGCCGAAGAATACGAACGCACCGCGTATGAGTATGATTTGCATGAGAAATCTTCCGCCGCCGGCTACGCGGCCGTGTACGCGTACCGGGAAAATCTCGATCGCGCCACTGGCGTACGTGTATTCGATATCAAGAAGCAAACCGTTGACAGCTCGCTGCGCTTTGCGGACACGTTCCCTGAACACGAACAGGCGCCGGTGGTACTGGGCAGTGCAGCGGACGACCTTTACGAAATGAAAGACCTGCCGCTGGCAATCGCATCGGCACGCAAGCTGATCGAGCGCTACCCGGATACCGAAGCTGGTCTGCTGCGTTCGGCCTGGGCCGTGGTCGCCAATTCGTCTATTGACCTTACCGAGTACCCGGACGCCGAGCATGCCTACACCAATGTGCTGGCGCTGACACCCGAAGATGATGAAACACGACCGGCCGTCATCGACGGCCTCGCCGCTGCGATTTACAAACAGGGCGAACAGGCCAACCTGCTCGAAGACTATCAGCAGGCGGCAGGCCATTTCCTGAGGATCAAGGCGCTTGCGCCGACATCGACGATACGCACAGCGGCCGAGTACGATGC
>CALZHX010000285.1 GCA_945787435.1 uncultured Woeseiaceae bacterium | reverse complement strand
GAGCTGCTCCAGGTAGTGGTTGGGATCGAGATTCAGGACGCCGACGGCGATTTTGGTCTGCAGTGCGTCGGCAGCACCGCGGGTACGGGTCCCGGCCCGCGGCCTGCGATGCCGGGCGGTTGCGGTGTCACTGCTGTCAGGCGTACTGGTCACAAGACATAATTTCCCGCACGAAATCGTGCACCATACGGGTGTGAATTGTGACATGTTGAAGCATTAATACAAGCTAAGTTGCTGAATTTTTTTACTTTACTGTGGCGCGGTCAACCATTGGCCCAGTATTGCGTTAAACCCTTGTAAACCGACCTACGCGAACAAGGAGAGACGCATGAACTTCACGAACACCGGGCGCACAGCATTATTGCTGGCTGCGCTCATTCTGACCGCCTGCGGTGGTGGTAGCAGTACCTCACCCACACCGGATCCTGCACCGCTTGCCGCCTGTGACCCGGACAATTCCGCCACGCACGACGAATGTGGCACGATCCTGATCGGATTGACCGACGCGGACGGCGATTTTCTTAACTACACGGTCGACGTGCTCGGGCTGACGCTCGAAACGGCAAATGGCAGGACGGTCAACGTCGTGCCGCGCGCCACACGCGTCAATTTCACGGATTATGTCGACGTCACCGAACTCGTGGCTGCGGTCGTTGTTCCGCCTGCTACCTATGTATCCGGGACAATCAGCCTGGACTACGGTGATGCGGAAGTCGTCGTCGAGGCAGCTGGCGTCGCCAAAAAAGCCGTTGTCACCGACATGGACGACGTCGAACTTGGGCAGACACGGCTCAAGATCGTGCTATCCAACCGCGATCAGCTGACGGTCACGAAGCGTCGTGCGCACTTGCTGCAGCTCGATTTCGACCTCGCTGCGTCTCACGATGTTGACACTGTTCCGATTCCGGCACGTGCCGCCTCCGAGCAGTTCATCGTTGCTGAAGTGCACCCGGTTGACGAGAAAGACATCCGCGTGCGCGGTCCGCTCATCGCTGTCAACGAAGACGAGATGAGCTACACGATCGCCGTGCGACCGTTCCATGATCGCATCGGTGACTTCGGCCGATTCAAGATCAGTGTCACCGATGAGACCGAGTTCGAAGTTAACGGTGAGATGTGGGTCGGTGCGGAAGGCCTGCGAGCATTGAACGCCGCCGGCCCAGGAACGCCTACCGTTGCCAAAGGCACGTTGACGACATCCGACCGCAGGTTCACGGCAGATCTCGTTCTGGCCGGTTCCAGCGTACCAGGTCATGATGCAGATGCAGTCGTGGGCAACATCATCAAACGAGAAGGCAACTTCCTGACGATTCGTGGCGCTACGATAATTCCGCGCGACGCGGCGATTGATCGCCGCATACATTTCCACGATGACGTCGTCGTCGAAGTGGGTCCTGACACCAAAGTGTTCAAGGATGGCCACCGGCTCTCAGACCTGAGCATCGATGCCTTGTCGATCGGGCAGAGAGTTACTGTTCGCGGCAACCAGCCAACACCGTCAACTGATGCAGCCGCGCCGCAGATCCTGTTTGATGCAACGCAAGGTGCAGTGCGCATGCATGTCACGCACCTGTCAGGCACGGTCAATATGATCGTCCCCGGCCAGACTGACATCACGTTGCATGCGATCGACCGCCGTCGTGCAGGAATTTTCGACTTCACCGGTACCGGTCCGTCTGCGGACCTGGATGCAGATCCGGCGAATTATGAAATTCGTACCGGAACGCTGACGCTGTCGAATCTCGCTTCAGGCAAGCCCATCGTTGCATACGGTTTCCCGACCGCTTTCGGCATGGCACCGCCAGACTTCACCGGACGCTCGTTCATCGACTACAGCGATGTCCGAAGCGCAGTTGGTGTCGGCTGGGGCAAGGAAGGAACAATCGCGCCCTTCCTTAGCTCAGGCAGTGACGGCCTGGTTCTGGATAACCAGAATGAAGATATCGATCAACGTCATTACATCAAGCAGGGTCCGGTACTCATCGACCTGACCGAGCTCGATTCGAACACGACGATCGTGCCCCGTGAAACCGGTCGCATGCTGTTCTCGATCAAGTCACAAGACAGCCTGCGCCTGTACTCCGATTGGGACGACTTCGTGAATGACATGAATGCCAGCCTCGACGGCGCGACGACCGCCCGTTCGATGCACGCTTACGGACAATATGACGTGGACAGCAACACGTTCACAGCATACAAGCTTGGCATTTTCTTACTGGAGCCCTGATTTGTAGGAGCCCGCCCTGGCGGGCAATAGGTCCCCCCACCTACCCCTGCTACTAGCTCAGCCCCGCATCGCGAGATGCGGGGATTTTTCTAACTCGAACTCTGCAGGTCGGCCAGGTAGGCCTGGACTTCGCTACGCAGCTGTTCTTCTTCCTTTTCCCAACGCTGCATTGCAGCCTGGATCCGCGGGTCGGCGACGAACTCGGCAAAATGCGGCTGGGAGAAGTTATCGCGCCAGCCGAGATTTACGGCAACCGATTGCGTGAATATTCGTTCGAGGGCTATGTCGACGGCTTCTTCGATCTCGCCCCGCATAGCCAAGACCGATATTTGAGTAGCCGGCTCCTGCATTGGGTCGAAACCCTGCGCGGTGACTATCTCGAGTAATGTATCAAGCCGTTGCAGCGCTTCATTCCTGGGTAGCGTGGCATACCAGGCGTCGATCGCCATACCCTGCGCCATGCGATGCTTCAGGGAAACAGAATCTGCTTCGAGCTCGAATATTCCGGGTTCCTGTGTGTCCAGCCACGCCATTTCGTCGCTGACGGTGCCGCTTTCGACGGCATGCCGGAGCAGGTACCGCACTGCGCCACCCCAGGCAAAACGCCGCTCCTCGACGTTATCTGTTACCGCGCGTCGCGCGCTTGCCAGACTGGCCTCCGTGTCGTCCATCGCGATAGCGCGCAGCAACTCGATGCGGTAGGCAATGCCGCTGGTCGGCGCGAGCGAGAGAACGCCGGCACGCAAATCGTCGCCCTGCTCTACCAGTCCGAGTTGATACAGAAACGCCGCCAGTACGCCGTGCATCTCGTGATCCTTCGGATCCAGCTCGATCGCTTTCAGCTGGTACCTGGCGTACGCGACGCCATCGCCTTGTTGCAGGCTTATCGCGCCGAGATACGAATAGGCATTTGGTTGATCGGGCTCGAACTCAACGGATTTCAGGAGCGCCGTGCGCGCATCGTCGGAGCGATCTGCGTGTATATACGCAGTGCCCAGTTCGTAGAGAATCTGCGCATTGTAAGGGTCACGCTGAAGGGCGTCCTCCAGGACGGCCACCACCTTGTCACGTTGTTGCAACCCCTGGTAAGTGCGTGTCAACAGGATGAGCGGCTGCAGTTCGTCGGGCATCGCGGCGACGATTTCCTCGAGTTGCGGCACGATATTCGCCAGGCCGCTCAAGTCGCCGGCCAATCCGGCCATCAGGGCGTTCGCATATATCCGGGTAGCCAGTGCGATCTGATCATCCGGTCGTTGCTCGAGGACCTGGCCCGTGATGGCAAGAATTTCCGTAAATGCTGTTTGCGGATCCAGAAGCCCGGTTTCGAACTGCCGGATGTAGGTAGTCGCAAGTTCAGTCTTGGCGTCCAGAAAATCCGGGTCGATCAGCAGCGCGCCCTTGAGCAGATCCTCGGCGGCCTGCAATCCCGCAAAGGAAAATGTAGCGCTGGCCTTGCGCGCTTGCAGGTACAAATCGTAGGCATCGGGGTCAGCGGTATTCACTCCGGCTAGCTGGCGCTCACTGGAATCCAGTAGTGACTCGCTGAGGGAATTGCCGACTCTTGTCGCGATCTCATCCTGGATGCCAAAGATATCGTCCAGCGTGCGATCGTAGCTCTCCGACCAGACATGGAAACCATCGCTCGCGCGGATAAGCTGTGCCGTTATGCGAACTCGATCACCCTGGCGTTGCACGCTGCCCTCCAGGACGTGCGCAACACCCAGTGCTGACGCGATTTCGCGAATATTCAGGTTCTGGCCTTTGAACGCAAAGCTCGACGTACGCGCCGCGACTTTCAGCTCAGGGACCTGCGCAAGCATGTGCAGCAGGGTTTCAGTCAGGCCATCCGAAAAATACTCATTGTCCTTATCGTTCGACATGTTTTCGAATGGCAAAACCGCGACCGACGCGTCGCTGACGTCAACGTCAGTCGGCGCTGAATCGTCGCCCGT
>CALZHX010000284.1 GCA_945787435.1 uncultured Woeseiaceae bacterium | reverse complement strand
GTGAGCAAGGACGCTGGGTCCGTGGCATGCTCCCTCGATGATGCGTGTCATGGTCACCGGTGGGGCGGGTTTCATCGGAAGTCACCTCGCAAACGCCTTGCGAGACCGCGGGACCGAAGTGTGTGTGCTGGACAACCTGTCGACCGGGTTTGAGGCGGCCGTTACCTCTGGGGAGCTTGTGATTGGTGACACTGGCGACGCTGCCCTTCTCGACCGCATCTTCGATTCCCATGATATCGATACGGTGATGCATTTCGCAGCGCATACGATTGTGCCCGAGTCAGTGTCGGATCCGCTCAAATACTACGGCAACAACACGGCCAGCAGTCGCACGCTACTCGAGCGCGCGCATGCCCATGGCGTTAAACATGTCGTGTTTTCGTCGACAGCAGCTGTGTACGGTATTCCGCCCGAGGGCGCGGCATCGGAGGCAACCGCGACACGACCGATCAACCCGTATGGCAGCTCGAAACTTATGACCGAGTGGATGCTGCGCGACCTGGCAATTGCCGGTGGCCCGACCTACGTCGCGCTGCGTTACTTCAATGTTGCCGGGTGCGAACCCGGCGGCAGCATCGGGCAGTCGACGCCGAAAGCAACGTTACTTGTCAAAGTTGCGTGCGAAGCGGCGGTTGGAATCCGGCAAGGCGTCAGTATTTTCGGCACTGATTTCCCGACGCCCGATGGCACTGGTCTGCGTGACTACATTCATGTTGAAGACCTGGCCTGCGCGCATCTCGATGCCCTCCACTACCTGCGAGACGGCGGCAAATCAACCACTCTCAACTGTGGCTACGGGCACGGCTACAGCGTCCGCGAAGTCCTTGCTGCGGTTGAGAAAGCAAACGGTGCGGCACTGAATATCACTGAGGAGCCGCGCCGCGCTGGCGACCCACCCGAGTTGATCGCTGTGGCCAGGAAGATCCAGACCGTGCTTGGCTGGGAACCCAGGTTTGACGATCTCGATACGATTGTTAGCACCAGCCTTGAATGGGAGCGCAAGATCGCGAACCAGGACTCCGGAGCGTATTGGGCCGCGTAATTCGAACGTGGCCAGTGCTACACTTCAAGCATGAAATTCTATCGCCCAAGATCACTTAACGGCCTGATTCTCGTAGGATTTGGGCTCGTCGGTCTGCCGTTGCTGATCGCTGTGATCTGGGCACTCGTCAACCTCGACCGGCTTGCTGAGCAAAGTGAGCAACTGGTATTCACCGGTGTCTCAGCCGCTGAAAATAACCGCATGCTGGTCGAACACGTCGGCTCTCTGGAGCGCGTGGCACGGCAATACCAGGTGCTTGGTAACCCGGACTCACTGCAGTTGTTGTATCAGGATCTCGCCACGATCGAGGCACACCTGGCAGAGATGGCCTTGCTGGTAGAGCAGGCCAATGCGACGACACTGGCCGCATCAATCGGGGCCGGCGCGCGGCGCATAGTGCGAACGCTCGAGCAGCCCGACCTTAGCGACGATGACCAGGCACGGGCAATCGCCGAGTTCGCGCTGCTGCGACAACGTGTTACTGAATTTACGGTAACGACAACGTTGTTTGTCGATACCGAATTGCGAAGCCTGCAGGAAAGCACGCGGCGAGCACAGCGTGTATCGGCCTGGCAGGTCGCAGCACTCGTGCCGGGCACGCTGATACTTGTATTGTTTTTTATCCTGCTCGTTGCGAGACCGATTCGGCAGCTCGATGGCGCGATCCACCAACTAGGTCAAAGCGGTTTCTCAAAACCGATCAAGGTCAAAGGTCCGACCGATCTCGAGCAACTCGGCCGGCAGCTTGAGTGGCTCCGCCAGCGCCTGCTCGAGCTGGCACAGGAAAAGAACAAGTTCCTGCGTCACATGTCGCACGAACTCAAGACGCCACTGGCGAACATTCGCGAAGGCACGGAATTACTGCTCGATGGCACAGTCGGAGATCTCGACAAGCCGCAACGCGAAGTCACCGACATCCTGCGCGTCAATGGGCTCAAGTTGCAGCAGCTCATCGAAAATCTGCTCAGCTTCAGTGCCTGGCAAACGAAGACTGAGGTTCTCACGCTGTCTGACTTTCCCATACGTGCACTGGTTATCTCGGTGGCAAAAGCGCAGCGGCTCGCATTGAAGGCTGCGCACATACAGTTAAAACTCGAAGTTGAGGACCTAATTGTGAACGCGGATCGCGACAAAATTCGCACAGTCCTTGATAATCTGCTTTCGAATGCAGTCAAGTTCACGCCCAGAGGGGGTTACATCACGATTCGCGCACATGAGACTCACTCAAGCTTCGTGCTCGAGTTCGGCGACACAGGACCGGGTATCCCGGAAGAAGAAGGCCCGAGAATTTTTGAGGCTTTCTTCCAGGGACTTACAGAACAGGGTGGCCAGGTCGCCGGTACAGGCATAGGATTGTCGGTGGTCCTCGAGTGCATACAAGCGCATGAGGGATCGGTTGAACTGGTGGATTCGAATGAATTTTCGGGCGCGCATTTCCGGGTGAACATCCCGCAGAAACGCGCAGTTTCGCAACACAAGATGGCGGCCAATGCATAACAGAGGAATAACAGCACAGCACATCGCGGCGACAGCATTGACTGTTCTGCTGCTTGCTGGCTGCGCGCAGACCAAGAGCTTCTTTACCGGCTCGTCCAGGTCTGAGCCATCTGACGGCGATGTGGGCATCCTCGGCGCGCCCGAGGCGGAACAATATCTCGCCGAGTTGCAGCGTCTCGCCGACGGCGATCCTGCGACCCAGGCCGAGATATTTGCCGACGCGCAGTCCGGCTCCCAGCTCACACCGGGCCCACAGACAAATCTGCGTTACGCCCTCGTACTCGCCACACCAGGTCATTCAGAGTTCGACCCTGATCTTGCGGCGTCGATGTTGCGCGAGGTTCTCGCGAGAACCGAGCTGTTGACCCAGGCTGAGATCGCGCTGGCGACAATTCAACTCAAAACCGCCGAGCAAATCGCCATTGCCCAGGCCGAGGTCCGGCGTCTGCGCAGCGCCACATCACTCGCCGCTCAGAATCGGGAAAACGTAACGAATCAACGCCTTGGCAGCGTTGAAGCCGAAAATCGGCGCCTGCGGCGTGAGCTTGAAGAGGCCGAGCAAAAACTCGAGGCGATTACGTCGATCGAGCGCTCGATACGAGAGCAAGAGTAGCCTTGCCGACTTAACTAAATCACTCTAACCTATCCCGATGGCTACCCGCTCCGCCCACCCCAAAGGAAAAATTCTGCTCGTCGACGACGATCCGGGATTGCTGCGCCTGCTGAGCATCCGGCTACGCGCCGAGGGTTACGACGTTGAGGCTGTCGAAAGCGCTCACAAGGCGCTCGCTACGCTGAACCGCTTTACGCCTGACCTCGTCATCACTGACCTGCGCATGGACAAAATGGACGGCATTGGGCTGCTGAAAGAACTGCAAACTCGCTCTCCAGGGCTGCGCGTTGTCATCATCACAGCCCATGGCACGATCCCCGATGCTGTTGTCGCAACGCAAAGCGGCGCTTTCGGATTTTTGACGAAACCGATCGACAAAGACGAGTTGATGATCACGGTCGACAAAGCGCTGCGCGTCTCAGGCTCGGCCGATGTCGAGGAAAACTGGGCATCGGAAATCATCACGCGCAACCAGGGCATGAAGGAGGTTCTGCAGCAGGCGAAGATGGTTGCGGCAACCGATGCGCGCGTTCTTATCACTGGTGAAAGCGGTACCGGCAAGGAACTGCTCGCCAGGGCAATCCACAACGCGAGCCCAAGGCATGATAAGCCTTTCACGGCGATCAACTGCTCTGCAATGGCCGAGAACCTGCTCGAGTCTGAATTATTCGGTCACGAAAAAGGCGCGTTTACCGGCGCAACCCGCACCCACAAGGGGCTCTTCCAGGCCGCCGAGGGCGGCACCCTGCTACTCGATGAGATCGGTGATATGCCGATGCGCTTGCAGGTCAAACTACTGCGCGTGTTGCAGGAAAACCAGGTACGTCCGGTTGGCAGCACGGACGCGTTGCAGGTGGACGTGCGCGTGATTTCGGCCACGCACCGCGACTTGCAGGACCTGATGCGTGAAGACCATTTCCGGGAAGACCTTTATTACAGACTCAATGTCGTCAACATCAAACTGCCGACTCTCGATGATCGCCGCGAGGATATTCCGTTACTCGTCGCGAACTTCCTGCAGATCATTGCGCGGGAGGCCGGGCAGGAACGAAAAGTCTACGCGCCTGAGGCTGTTGAGATGCTCGTAACTGCCGAATGGCCCGGTAACATTCGCCAGTTGTACAACGTCGTGCGGCAGAATGTAGCGCTGTCGCGCTCGCCGGTTATCAGTGGCGAACTGGTACAGCAGTCATTGGGTGAGCACGCCGGCAAACTAGCATCGTTCACCGACGCTCGCGACGAATTTACGCGCAATTACCTGTCACAAATTCTGCAAATCACGATGGGCAATGTCAGCCAGGCTGCGCGGCTCGCGAAACGAAACCGCACCGATTTTTATAAACTGCTGGCC
>CALZHX010000283.1 GCA_945787435.1 uncultured Woeseiaceae bacterium | reverse complement strand
TTCATCATTGTGCTGCTCGGTATTTCCGTCAGTGGCAGCTTGTACATGGTGTACGCCGCGACGAGCACAGCTGAACCTGTTCTGCCGGAATACCTGCAACAACAACCACAATGAGCAATGGCGCCTGTTTCCACTGCGCGCTGCCCATTGACCCTCGCGATGACTACCACGTAGAGATTAATGGGCAAATGCGGCCCGTCTGTTGCCCGGGCTGCAAAGCGGTAGCCGAACTGATTCGTGACACCGGCATGTCGAATTATTACGACATGCGCGAAGCACCGCAGCCCGGAGCGGGTAAACCTGCCGACGACGCCGCGGAGTGGCAAGTGTACGACCGCGAGGACATGCTCACTGCATTTGCCGAATCCAGCGACGGCACCGCGGAAGCGACGATTTACGTGGGCGGAATGTACTGCGCAGCGTGCAGTTGGCTGATCGAGACGACAATGGCACGCGTACCGGGAATGGTCAGCGCCGACATCAATCCTGTAACACACCGTCTCCGCGTCCGCTTCCACACAGCTGACCTTGGTCTGGGCCGGATACTTGCGCGCCTTGCTGAGCTTGGCTACGACCCGCAGCCACTCGCGCCGGAATCCGCAGCGCGTCCCGAGCTTCTCGAACAACGCGCTGCGCTAAAGCGACTTCTTGTCGCCTCGCTCGGCATGATGCAGGTCATGATGTTCGCCGTCGGACTCTATGCCGGCGACTTCCAGGGAATGGAACCGGACATGCAGTACTTTCTGCGCTGGGTGAGTTTGGCGGTTACGACTCCGGTGGTGTTTTATTCTGCGCGGCCATTTTTCAGGAGTGCCTGGCGAGGCGTACTGGCGCACGCGCCGGGAATGGATTTGCCTGTGTCTATCGCTATCACGGCCGCATACATTGGCTCCATCTATGCCACGCTGACCAATGCGCCGGCCGTATGGTTCGACTCGGTTGTCATGTTCGTGTTTTTCCTGACTCTGGGAAGGTTCCTGGAAATGCGCGCCCGACATCGCTCGATTGACCGCAGTATTGCGTTATCAAATGTGCTGCCAAATACGGTGACGCGTTGCGACCAAGAGGGTCAGACGACGATTCCAAGCAGCAAGCTCGTAGCTGGCGACGTTGTGCTGGTAAGACCCGGAGAGTCGATAGCGGCCGATGGAATACTCGTTGACGGTGAGACGGCGGTCGACGAGGCACTGTTGACGGGGGAAGCAACGCCCAAGTCCAGATCGATCGGCGACCCGCTTCTGGCAGGTAGTATTAATCTCGACAGCATAATTCAATTCCGTGTCGAGACTACCGGCGGCGATACGACGCTCGGAACGATCAGCCGCATGAGTGAGCGCGCCCGATACGCGCGTCCGACGTATGTACAGGTCGCGGACAGAATCGCGAGCTACATTGTAGTTGCCATTCTAGTCATTGCCTTCGTCGTCGGGACATACTGGTACATCACTGCACCCGACAGGGCATTCGTCGTGACACTCTCGGTGCTGGTTGTGACCTGCCCCTGTGCGTTGGCGCTCGCGACCCCTGCCGCGTTCGCCGCGGCGGGGACCCGTTTGGCCCAACTGCGCCTGCTCGTGACCAACGGAAACGCTATTGAAGCGCTGGCGCGCTCGACTCGCATCCTGTTTGACAAGACCGGAACCGTCACGCATGGAGCACCAGTCATTGATGAAATAGAAGTTTTCGATGATAAGTTCGACGAAAAGCAATGCCTCCGAATTGCGGCCGCACTCGAAACTGTATCAACCCATCCAATCGCGAGTGCATTTCGCGCCAACGACAATGGCGTCGCTATCAGCGACCAGAGCGTTTCCGTGGGCAATGGTGTATCCGGGACGATAGACAACCAGGTCTGGCGCCTGGGCCGGGCCAGTTTTGCAGGAGCGGCTCTAACCGCGACAGGGGTCTATCTTGGCGTAGAGGGCCGGCTTGTCGCTCGTTTTGGCATAAGCGATGAACTTCGCGAAGATGCCGCCGATACAATATCGCAACTAACTGAACTGGGTTTGCGAGCCGGATTAATTAGCGGCGATAGTGAAGCAGCAGTGCAACATACCGCCGGGAAGCTCGGCATCGCTGAATACGTCGCGAACTGCTCACCCGAAGACAAGCTCGAGATTATTCGCTCCGCACAGCAAACGGGTGAAACCGTCATCATGGTTGGTGACGGCATCAACGATGCGCCGGTGCTGGCGGGCGCCGATGCGTCAATTGCGCCTGCGCATGGTGCGATGCTGGCGCAGACGAGCGCCGATATTATTCTAGTTGGCCCTCGCCTGTCTCCGGTAGCTACAGGGGTTAGTATCTCGAGGCAAACGATGAAGATAGTCACCCAGAATCTGGCGTGGGCGATCGTTTACAATGCAGCAGCACTGCCGCTGGCAGCACTCGGTTACGTACCACCCTGGGCGGCCGCCATCGGAATGAGCGCCAGTTCGCTCATCGTCGTACTCAACGCGTTGCGCATTAATCGCTTCGGAGCACCATGAACGTCCTCTATTTCCTGATTCCCCTGGCCCTGCTGTTGCTCGCGGGCGCCGTATGGGTATTTTTCTGGGCAGTCGGAAGCGGCCAGTTCGATGATCTCGAAACACCGGCGATACGCATCATCATGGACGACGATTCGAAACCACCCGAGTCGCCCGACACATGACCGAACTCCTGCCACTCCTTTCGGCGGCATTGCTCGCCGGCCTGCTTGGCAGTGCACATTGCCTGGGCATGTGTGCCGGAATCTCCGGCCTGTTCGCCGTGAATTCACAGATCGCGTCATTGCGCGCGCAGCTGCCGTTCGCCCTGGCTTACAACCTGGGTCGCGTTTGCAGCTATGCATTTCTCGGCGTAATCGTCGCCACCTTCGGCAGTGTTGTCGTGAAAGCATCGCCGGGCCTGGCCGGCACCATACGCTTGCTGAGCGGCGCCATCATCATTCTTGTCGGACTCAAGGTCGCGTTTGACGTACGAATACTGAACATCGTCGAGAATATGGGGACGACCTTGTGGTCGCGTATCGCTCCCGTCGCGCAGAAGCTGGTTCCTGTAACGAGTGTGCCCAAAGCATTCGGGCTCGGACTGGTCTGGGGCTGGCTTCCCTGCGGGCTTGTCTACAGCGTATTGCTGATCGCCGCAACGAGCGCACAGCCCCTGCAAGGCGCCTTCGTCATGATCACCTTCGGGCTGGGTACGCTGCCCGCTATGCTGCTAACCGGACTCGGCGCAGCAAATGTCGCAGCCTTCATGCGCCGGCGCGAGACGCGGCTCGGTATGGGGCTCTTGATCATTGCACTCGGTGTACTGACGATCGCGATGCCACTTGGCAAGTTCTTGCCGAACGGGCACATGTAACGACTATACGGTCCCGTACTTCATTTCCACTTTAATACCGATTTCTTTAAGAAACTCCGTCGGCAAGATTCCGCCAGCACAGACGATGCCTACTACTCGGCATGGCCTACCTGCTCGGCCTGCCCTTCGTGGCTTGCAAGATACGCAGCCGCCGACTCTTGCCCGGCCTGGACTTCTTCCGCGGTCAGGCGATCGCCAATATTGTCGCGCTCCGACGCCGCACTCAGGTCACCGTGATGTGCCGCAATATCAAACCACATGTAGGCTTTGACCATGTCTTTCTCTACGCCAGCTCCGTGCTTGTAGCAATAGCCCATGGCCGCTTGCGCCGGGATCCAGCCAAAGCCGGCAGCGAGCCGGTAGAACCCGGCGGCCGGAACATCATTCATCGCCACGCCCCAACCGTTAGCGTGCATCAGGGCCAGGTTGTACAGTGCTTCGGGGTGGCCTTCGCCCGCGGCCAGTCCGTACCACTTCAGCGCCATGGCATCATCCATCGGCACGCCGAAACCATTGGCGTACATGCGCCCGACACAGAACATTGCTTCGACATTGCCCTCATCGGCGAGCGGTTGGCACTGGGCGAGAGCCGTCTCGTAGTCGCCCACGGAGAAAGCGTCGAGACCTTTTTGCAGATTGGCGCCGAACACTGTGGCTGACGACAACAGGAATACGATAAGAAAAGCCGAACGGAAAACACCACGCATGACGGTTACCTCCTTCGGAACCGCTACGAAATAACGCAGCAGCGAGCCCCACTATTTCCTCAGGAAACCCGTGTGTCTTCAATTGGGAGGAATACTTACGGTTGTTCGGACTTGAGCCGCTTTTCGAGTTGAATCAGGGTCTTATCGGCCCGCGAGCGGCATCCCTGGTCGTCTATGAACGCCTTGGCGCCCTGCGCCAGCTTCTGGTGCAATCCAAAGCTGAAATCGTGGGTCGACAGCATGATGTCGCAGTCGAGATTCGCGACACGACCCAGGGTCTCGCCCAGCACGTCGCCGAGGCCATCGGAGAAACGATAACCAGTCCGGGAGACGGGTGACAGGCTGTCGACATACACGACGTCGAGGCAGCGATCCTTTTCACAGGCTTGCCAGGTCCAGGACATACCACCCCACGTATGCCCGGGCGTGTGCAGCGCAGTGAGAGTGACGCCGCCCATCCGCATCTGCCATCCATCCGCCACGCCCAGCACATCGGCCACGGCCGGAAACATCTGTCCCGTCATGCCGCCGCCGAATTGTGGATCATTGCTTTGCAGTGACCCGGCGCGCAGCGCTTTGGCAGCATCCTGGCTGGCAACAACGGTCGCACCGTTCAGGCGCTGCAGCGCGCCTATGCCGCCGGCATGATCAAAGTGTGCATGCGACAGTCCGATAAACCGTATGTCCTTGGGCCGGAATCCCAAGGCACTGATATTCCCGACGATGACCTCTGCGGATTGCGGCAGCCCGCCGTCGAGCAGGATCAGCCCTGCGTCGGTATCGATCAGTATCGAGGCCAGGCCGCCGGTGCCGACGTACCAGGTATTGCCATAAATGCGGAACGGCTCCTGCGGGCGGTTCCACTGCTCGCAGTCGTAGCAGTCGATCGCGGCGTCGAAAACGCCGAGCAGGGTCAACCAGAGAAGCACGTCAGGCACCGAGTAACGCCGCGTGATGTTTCAGGTGATCTTCAATAAACGTCGCAATGAAGTAGTAACCGTGATCGTAGCCTTCGTGCCGACGCACCTCGAGTGGCAAACCGCTTTGGGCACAGGCGGCTTCGAACAGCTCCGGTTTTAGCTGCTCGTCGAGGAAAGCGTCTGCCAGACCCTGATCAACGAGGATTTTGCCAAAGACCGATGCGTCATTGACCTTGTGCGCGACCTCGCAGGCGTCATAGTCATGCCAGGTTGAGGAGTCATCCCCGAGATAATAGCCGAGCGCTTTCTGGCCCCACGGGCTGTGCAGTGTCGTGCAAATCGGCGCAATCGCCGACAGCGACCTGAACACATCCGGATGCTTGAGACCGATGGTTAATGCGCCGTGGCCGCCCATCGAATGACCCGTCAGGCCGTGCCGCTCCGGATCGCCGGGGAAGTTTTCAAATACAGCGGGTTGCAGTTCCTGCATGACGTAGTCATACATCTGGTAGTGCCGTGACCATGGTTCCTCCGTCGCATTGAGGTAAAACCCCGCGCCCAGTCCGAAATCGTAATCACCATCGGGATCATCCGGCACGCCCTCACCTCGCGGGCTCGTGTCGGGCGACACCAGCATGATGCCGAGCTCGGCAGCATAGCGCTGCGCGCCGCTTTTCACCATGAAGTTCTCGTCGGTGCAGGTCAGCCCCGAAAGAAACGTCAATACGGGAACCTTGCCACTAGCGGCCTGGGGTGGAACGAAAATCGAAAACTGCATGTCGCAGCTATT
>CALZHX010000282.1 GCA_945787435.1 uncultured Woeseiaceae bacterium | reverse complement strand
GCGATGATTAGAGTATTTTAGGTATTTGCAGGTTGGCGACTCCGGGTAACTTGAGACATAATTCGTGGCTGATACCGACTATTTCCAATGAATCTTAGATATGGAGCAAAACAATGCAATCACGATCACGACCGTACCTTTGCCATGCTGTCCTTCTGCTCTTTGTAGCTTCCACGGCAGGTTGTGCGAGTGGCGCAAAAATTCGCTCTGACTACGATCCGGCGGCGGACTTCGGGGCATACAATACATACAACTTCTTTTCAGATGCCGGCCCGGATGACACCAACTATCAGAGCTTCTTTTCCCGATATATGATCGCCGCTATTACGATCGAAATGGAAAAACGCGGTTACACCCAGTCCAACAGCCCCGACCTTTTGGTTAACTTCAATGCCAATCTTCAGGAAAAAACCCAAGTACGCACATCGCCGTCGATGAATAGCGGAGGCTACTACGGGTATCGAGGTGATTTTTATGATCCTTGGGGCGGCTATGGTTACGGCACAGAAACTCACGTCTCCCAATACACTGAAGGCACATTCAATATTGATATCGTCGACAATGCACGTCACAAACTGGTGTGGGAAGCTATCGGTGTCGGGCGTGTTACACAAAAGGATGTTGAAAATCTGGAACAAGTTGTGATGGAAGGCGTGCCGGAATTTTTTGCCAATTATCCGTTTGTTGCAGGTAAATCGACTCCTGTGTCGACCGAGTGATTGTTATTGCCTGACTCCGGGTAGCCACTCGCGGGACAGCACAGAACGCCTCAGCTCGCAGCGCCTAGCTTGCTTGGCGATCACTACGAATTCGTCGCCGCCCCAGCGAATTACAGAATCTGACCTGCGGCAGGTGTTCAGGAGCACATCGCGAACTTCGAGCAACATCTGGTCGCCAGCGGCGTGCCCATAGGTGTCATTAATCGGCTTGAAATTGTCGAGATCATCCTCAGGTCGTACGGCAGAAGATTTTGGTACTTTATCGGTCATTCTGTAATCCGTCCTGAGTCGAGTCCTGTGGCTTGTGAATCAAGGTACTCGGTGAATTCGCTTGTCCGGGAAGGCTTGCAGAACAGGAATCCTTGCAGAAAATCACAACCCAGCTCCTGCAGAAACATCGCCTGTTCCTCGGTTTCGACGCTTTCTGCAACCACCTTGAGGCTGAGTTCGTGCGCCATCGCCGTCGCGGCAGCACATGCTGCCCGGTCGCTCGGGTTCGTCTCCGAGTGCGCAACGAAGCCGCCATCAATTTTCACCGTGTCAACCGGGCTGCTGGTCAGATGCGCGAGCGAGCAGGCCCCGGTTCCGTAGTCGTCCACAACAATGCCAACACCAAGTTCCCTGAGGTCCCTGCACATCGCAAAGTCCCTCAGCGCGTCGCGAAATAGTATGTGTTCCGTAATTTCGAAATCGACGTGTCGCGGTTCAATCGAGGTGGCACTGAGAGTCTCCGCAATTCGTGAGGCGAGGTCAGCCCGGGAAAATTCCTGCGCTGACAGATTGACGGCAAGACGTAATTCCGAATGGCCGGACTCATGCCAGGCATGAAGCTGTTCGCAGCTGTACCGCAATACCCATTCGCCGATCGGCACTATAAGTCCGGTGTGTTCTGCCAGCGAAATGACCTGTTGAATCGGTCTCGAGCCGAAGACTTCCTGTGGCCAACGCAGTAGGGCCTCTGCAGTTCTCACGTCTCGCGTACCGGCCTCCACGATCGGCAGGTACTTCAGGTGAAACTCCTCCCGCTCGAGTGCGGACTGCAATTCCAGCTCCATGTCCTGGCGCTTCAGCGCCCGCACTTTCATAGTTCCAGAGTGAAATCTCGGCTGCATCGTTTGACTGTTTCTTGCATCCTCCATCGCCGCATGCGCATTCTCAATAAGCGTAATTGCGTCAGTCCCATCCTGCGGATACAGAGCTATACCAGCATTTACAGTTACCCTGACGATGTTGGTTCCGATTTCGATTGGCTGTTCCAGGCTCGCCGACAAGCGCGAAGTGACCGCCTCTGCGTCACTTCCATCTTCGATGATTGGCAGCACCACAGCGAATTGACGAAAATCGACGCGCACGACAATTGAATAACGCTCGTCGTCCGGGATATCAGGCTGATTGACGCCGCGCAGCCCGCCGATGAGACGATTCGCCAGTTCTTTGAGAACCGCATCTTGCTTGGTCTTGCCGGGCGCAATGTTCTCGAAATCGGTTTTGTCGATGTCAATGAAGATCACGGCTGCCCGCCCACTTTTTAGCCGCAAGCCAACCGCGATCCTGTTTAATTCCTTAAGCAAGTATTCCTGGTTCGGCAGTCCGGTGACCGCGTCAACGTATGCAAGTTGCTGCATCTCGGAGATAGCTGACTTTTGTTCGGAGATATTGCGTACGACCACCAGGACACGATCAGGCCCCTGGGCGATGAAAATAAACTCATAGTTCCGGCCGTCGCTGCCGTCCTCAAATTCGGCGCTGTGTGCCTGGCGACTTCGAAGAGATCGTTTGATATTTGAGTTCAGCAGTGCTGCCACCTTACCCGGCCACAGAGACTCGACCGGGCATCCGGCCAGCGCCGCTGCCTGGTCGTCTGACACCCCATCCGGGGGGCATTGCAGACCAACTATCGTCCCATCGCGGGAAAGGAGGAGCACCGAATCTCCAATTGCGAAGTCAGGAGATCCCGCGCCGGCTGAACGCGCCAGCTCAAGCTTGTTCGCGTCGGCGACAGCCGCCTCGTTATTGCCATCAGGATTGTCCTGAGGCTCCGCGTGTCCGGGAGCGCCGGTGCCGGTCTGCGCACTCGGCTTATCCATTAAGGCCTCAACTAGGAATTGATACGAATGTTAAATTGTCTGGCAAGTTCTCCGTGTTGACCAACTATTAGGTGTAGAATTGAGACATAGATCAAGTTTGCAGCGTAATGAAGTACTGCCCTTCGACAAAAAATGCCGCCCATTCATCGCCTTCCCAGCATCACAGCAGCAGCTTGTTTTCTACTGGCTCTCCTCGCCGGCTGCGCCACGCAGTCTTTCGTTGATCCGGTAGTCGATTCAGCCTCATTCCTGGCCCGCCAGGTAACACAAACAGACGGTCCGGTCACCGTCAGAGTCGCCGTACCCGACGCTGCAGAAACGCAGAGCCTCTTCGGTCTGCCGCTGTACAAACAGAACGTCCAACCCGTCTGGCTGAAGATCGAGAACAAAGGCACCGGTCCGGTCCGTTTGGCGATTTGGAGCATCGACCCCGACTATTTTTCGCCGCTGGAAGTCGCCTGGATGAATCGTGGCGGCTATGACAAGGACGGTAAAGCCGCAATGGAGCAGTGGTTTTATGAGAACGGGATTTCCCGGCGTGTCGAACCGGGCAAGACCCAATCAGGTTTCGTCTTCACGAACCTCAAGCCGGGTACCAAAGGCTTCAACGTCGATGTTTTCTCCAGCGACACGGCTTTCAGCTTTACCTTCTTCGTGCCGATGCCGGGATTCACTCCTGACTACATGCAGGTGGACATGCAAAACCTGTATGCCGACAGCGAGATTACTAATCTGTCGAGCGTCGGCGCTATAAGGCAAGCAGTTGAGTCCCTACCCTCTTACACGACTGACAGCAGTGCAAGCATGCAGGGTGGACCGTTCAACGTCGTGCTGGTCGGTACCGGCATGGCCGTACGGCGCGCCATCCTGCGGGCCGGCTGGCTCGAGACCGAGGCCGGCAGCTCAGAAACGAACGCGGCACGCCGGCAGCATTACCGGGGACGACCGCCCGATGGCGTTTTCCACAAGGTCCGTGCGGACGGTAGCGAACGACGGGAATTACGGCTCTGGCTGACACCGATGACGGCCAGCGATGACAAATTGTGGGTCGGCCAGGTTACTGGTGACCTCAGCGACACGACCAAAGACCCTGGCGACTATCTGCCCGATCCGGATATCGACAACACCCGGGGTTACCTTTTTCAAAACTTCTGGTACAGCCAGTCGGTGACGCAGGTAGCTTTTGCAAAAGGAGCCGAAGCCTCAACAGCCGATAACCAGAGCGAGTCTTTCAGCGGGGCCAGTTTCTTCACAGACGGCCTGCGCGCGGTGCTATGGATTTCGGAGGACCCGGTTGGCCTCGACGATGCCACTTTGCTCCCCTGGGAAATACCGGTGCGGGAGTGATTCATGCGAACTAAAACAGTAGCCAAACGATGTGTTGCCAGCCTCTGCTTGCTGTTGTCCTTGCTGGCATCGGCGCAGGAAGTTTCGACTGTCAATTATCGCCAGGTTCCGGCCCCGAACGACCGTCTGCATGAGCAAACCGTCGGCGACGTTCGCGTCGCCACGGCGGTACCAAGCGCTAAAGAGGCGCAGGAGATTTTCGGAGTCAATCTGTACAAGAACAATGTGCAGCCCGTCTGGGTCGAAGTCGAAAACCTGGGTGACAAGACCCTGTTTCTCATGTCGGCCGGTCTGGATGCCGCTTACTACACGTCCCTGGAAACCGCTAATCGCGGCTTTTCCTGGAAGGCTATATCGGACCAGGCCCTTGACCGGAAATATGACGAGCAAACGATGGGTCTGTCGGTCGCGGCGGGGAACACCCGTTCCGGCTATATTTTCAGCCGTGTCGACGAAGGCACCAAGTCATTCAACGTCGATGTATTCGCCGTGGGTGAGGTCGAATACCGAATGACCTTCTTCGTCCCGGTACCCGGCCTGCGACTGGATCATTACGAGATCGACATCTCCAGTATTTACGGTGAAGACGACATCGTGGATGTAGATCGCGACGGCCTGGTGGCCGCACTGGAAGCCATGCCATGCTGCGTCACTGATAAAAAAGGCGAGAATACCGGTGACCCGCTGAACCTCGTGTTCATCAGCGATATCGAGGATTTGCATTATGCCTTTCTCCGCGCTTCCTGGGACGAGACGGAAACCATCTATGGCAGCTCATTGATGAAGATGGGCGTGTCATCGCTCGCGGGCAGTGAATACCGCTATTCCCCGGTTAGCGCCCTGTACGTGTTTGGCAGAGGCCAGGATGCTGCTCTTCAAAGAGCTCGAAGCACCATCAATGAGCGTAATCATCTAAGGATCTGGATTACCCCGCTGCGTTTCGAAGGCAAACCCGTATGGATCGGCCAGATCAGCCGTGATATCGGCGTGCGCTTTACGAGCAAGACCGTTACCACGCACAAGATCGACCCGGACGTCGACGAGACGCGGGAATTCCTGATCGAGGATCTCGCGTACTCGCAGGGACTGCGGAAATTCGGTTACGTGCGGGGCGTCGGTGCGGCGCCCTTTGCCGCACCACGCGGCAACCTGACAGGTGACCCGTGGTTCACGGACGGATTGCGCGCCGTGATCTGGATTTCAGATGAGCCGGTCAGTATCAGCGAGATTGACGTAGTCGACCTCGGCTCCGCCCCATCTGACTCACCGACAGCGAAGCCAGCGCCGTAGTCTGCGGCAGCGAGTTGCTGGACTACGGGCATGCTCTTCACTGTTATCGGCGCCCTGCTCGGCGCACTCTTTGGCGGTCTTCCTGGCTTCTTCATTGGCGGTTTTATTGGCTACGGTGCCGGCATAGCCCTGCGGCGCACGGTCATCGGTGGTTTGCGAATGGCACAGACGCAGCTGCTCGATTCCGTGTTCGCTGTGATGGGAGCGCTTTGCAAAGCCGACAATGTCGTAACGCGCGACGAGATAAAGGCCGTCGAACAAATGTTTGGCATGCTCAACCTGCATGGCGAGCAGCGCGCGCAGGCAAAGAA
Organism: uncultured Woeseiaceae bacterium; assembly: GCA_945787435.1. Lineage (GTDB taxonomy): Bacteria > Pseudomonadota > Gammaproteobacteria > Steroidobacterales > Woeseiaceae > UBA1847. The sequence goes on along the minus strand of CALZHX010000282.1, from coordinate 4,459 downwards.
CGCATTCAATCGCGGCAAGCAAGTCGATTTCGATCTTGACGCCGCAGTCGACCAGTTCGCACGTATCAGCCGCGGCCGCACGCCGTTGGTGCAACTGTTCCTGCAAATGCAGGTCATGGCTGTCGCCGCGGACGGTCGTGTCGATCCTGCCGAACACGAGATGCTGGTGCGAATTGCGCGACGGTTGGGGCTTGGTGAAGCGCATGTGTCACAGCTCGAGGCGCTGTTGCGTGCCAGTACCGGTGGGCCGGCAGGTGCGGGTACCCGACCGACACAAAACAGGCTCGCAGATGCCTATACGGCGATTGGCGTAACACCCGAAGCGGATGCGGCCACAATCAAACGTGCGTATCGCAAACTGATAAGCAAGAATCATCCGGACAAACTGGCCGCGCGTGGATTGCCGGAAAGCATGCGCGCCGTGGCGGAGGAGCGCTCACGCGAACTCAATTCGGCCTATGACCTTATCAAGTCTGCGCGGAGCGATGTGCGGTAGCCGGCTCCGCCTCCGCCCGCTCTGCGATCACGCGCGTCATGCCGCGAAAAATAAATGCGTGAAACGGCAGCATTGTAAACCAGTACAGGATTCCCCATACGCCGGCGGGATGAAAATATGCGGTAACAGTTATCGTCCGTTGCCCATTACCGTTATCGTCGATGTCGAACTCGAGAACGCCCGCACCCGTCGCCTTCATTTCCATCAGCAACGTTAACTGCTGGCCCGGCTGCATGGCGATCACGCGCCAGGCATCGACCGCATCGCCGACGCGAAGGTCATCGGGGTGGCGGCGCTTGCGGCGGAAGCTTGGCCCACCAATGATCCAGTCCAGGCACCTTCGCGGCCACCAAAGCCAGTTAGCATAGAAGAAATCCCCGCCCTTTCCTACACGGCAAACAACTCGCCACAGGGCGTCTGCGCTGGCGCTGCTATGGGCGCTATCGCTTGTCTTTTTGGCATAGAAACCGTATTCCGGTCGAAATTCGCGACAGGCTGTGGCGCCTTCAACCCAGCGAGCCGGCAAGGCGTGTTTACGGTCTGCTTCGAGTGCCTCGGCGGCGGCCTCACGAAAGCCGAGAAGTTTCTGCGGAACGAGATTGGCCAGCCGGTCGTCATCGGCTATCACGTCCTGGGAAAGTCCGTCGATCAGGGCGCGTGCAATGTTTGTCGGCACAGACGTCACCAGGCGCAACCAGTATGACGACAAGCGCGGTGTAAGGACACGAACCGGGATAATGCGCGTATTCTTGCCGACGAGCTCGGCGTACTGCTGCATTATTTCTTTATAGGTAAGATCGTCGACGCCGCCGACATCGTAGATTTCACCGGCGGTGTCCGCAAGGACTGGTGCGTCGGCGAGGTAGTGCAACAGGTTGCTTAGCGCGATGGGCGTCGAGTGCGAAAACACCCAACGCGGCGTTATCATAATGGGCAAATGATTAACGAGATCGCGTATCACTTCCCAGGCCGCTGAACCCGGTCCGATAATCATTCCGGCGCGAATCTCCGTCACCGGAACGTTGCCCTCGCGGAGAATGTCGCCCGTTTCCTGGCGTGAGCGTAGATGCATGGATTTTGGCGCTTCGGGAACCAGCCCCCCGAGATATACGATGCGCTTAACGCCCTGCCGCGCGGCCGCGTCCGCGAAATTGCGTGCAGCCCTTGAGTCCAGTTCAGGGAAGTTCTTGCCTGCGGCCATCGAGTGTACGAGGTAATAGGCGATGTCCACATCTTCGAGGACACTGTCCAGTGACTCCGGTTGCAAAGCGTCCGCCTCGGCCAGCACGACGTCCTGCCACTCGCGACTTTCGATGACTTCGACGTTGCGTGACGTTGCGCGCACCGACAAACCCTGAGATGCCAGGTACGGTGCCAGGTGACTACCGATATAGCCACTCGCACCGAATACGAGGCGATAGCTCAACGGTATCCCTGCAAGCCGCACGCAGCGTAGATGAGAGTAATTTCACTCATAGTCAGATACGACTTGTTACAGAAACTCTCTGGTTAAAGTGTGGGTGAACGGGCAGGATACGAGCTTAATGCAAAACGGCGCTCTTCGCTTGGGCGCTCGTTTTATTGGAGTGTGATATGCGTTTTCTAACAGTAGTGTTTTTGCTCATCACGGGAGTCACCACGATGGCAGCCGACACGGTGTTGCTCAACCAGGATTTTCGCCGGCTTGCCTCCGACGATGTCGTTAATCTCGATGAAGCTTACGCTGGCAAAGTTGTGCTCGTCGTGAATACAGCGTCGAAGTGTGGCAATACGCCCCAGTACGAAGGTCTCGAAAAGCTCTACCAGGAGTATGGGGATGAGGGTCTCGTTGTTCTCGGTTTTCCGTCGAATGACTTCATGGGCCAGGAGCCCGGCACGGAAGAACAGATCCAGGAGTTTTGCCGCCTGACGTACAAAGTGAAGTTTCCGATGTTTGAAAAGGTGACGGTAAAAGAGGGCGAGGCACATCCGTTCTTCGACCAGCTGGCTGCTGCGGCCGGAACCTACCCGACCTGGAACTTCCACAAGTACCTGATTGGCCGGGACGGCAAGGTTATCACCCAGTTTAGTCCACGTACCCAGCCATACGATGGCGAAGTCGTCTCACAGATAGAATCAGCGCTCGCAATGTAGCGTTGCCTGTCAACGCAAATACGAGAATAAGTCTGCGCGCCTTGTGAGATTTTTCGCGATCACTCTGCTGCTGAGCTGGGGGGCCTTCGCTCAATCTGCGGAGCTCACCATCCGCGTCAAAGATGCCCCGGCCGACGGCGTGCTGGTATTGCAGGTATATGACTCGGCGAACGCATTTGGTGACTTCAGAGACCCGGTTGTAGAGTTGCGCACGCAGGTACGGGCCGACGGCACGTATACTTTGCGTGATGTTCCGACAGGTGATGTCGCAATGCTCGTGTATGTTGATCAAAACAACAACGGGCTTTTGGACAAGAACTTTATCGGAATTCCAAAAGAGCCATTGGGAATTTCCAACAACTATCGTCCCAAAGGACCACCTGCATTCAGCAGCGCAGCGTTTCCGGTTACCGACTATGAGTCGGCGGATGTTGAAATACTGCTCTACAAAATACTGGGTAAGCGCGGTCTGCTGGGCGTTGGTGCCGGCGTAATTGGGCGGAGCAGCCCGTACGTTGGATCTGACACAACCGTGCTGCAACCCATTCCGGCAATTACCTACAACGGGGAACGCCTGCAGTGGTTAGGCCCCAATGTGCAGTATGGAATCGCCGGCACCGGTCGGTGGCGCCTCGCCGCATCCGCTTCCTACAGAATTGGCGTTTATGAAGAGAAAGACAGCGTAGCTCTGGCCGGGTTGGGTGATCGCGACAGTACGCTGATGGCCGGCTTGGGTATGCGCTTCGAAGTGCCCGGCGGTATCAACCTGTTACTGCGTTATGAACATGACGTTTTGGACAATATCGGTGGTGGATCGGCCACCGCAAGGCTGTCGAAAGGCTTCCAGACCGGCAGGTTTCGGTTTGCGCCGCAGCTGCAGGTCAATTGGCTTAGCAGTGAATTGACAAACTACGACTTCGGCGTGCCACCCGAAGCAGCAACATTGACCCGGCCGGAATACAATACCGGCAGCTCGCTCAGCTATGAGCTTGGATTCGGCAGCTTCATAGAGCTCACCGAAGACTGGCGCATTGTTTTGAATATATCCGCCGAGTATTTACCCAGCGAAATTACTGCAAGCCCAATCGTCGCCGACGATCGCCTTATCAAGGGTTTCGCTGCTATTACCTACGTATTCTGAAGTGGTACGGACCACTCATGAAGAAATTATCAGTGGAGATTGAGATTGACGAACCCAGCGGCCGTACGCTGAGCTATGTGATTAGATATCCAGGTGAAACGCAGTACAATTCCAGGGAGAAAATCCAGTTTTCCCGAGACAGTCGCGAGTCGAACGGCGACGCGATTATTGCTCGCAACAAGAATAGCCAATTAGCCTGGGGGTGGTGAATGAGTCGCGTCTGCGTAACAGGGGCAGCAGGGTTCATTGCAGGCCACATCATTGTCGACCTGCTCGACGACGGCTATGCCGTCAATGCGACCGTTCGCAACCTCGGTGACGACGCCAAGCGTATGCATCTCGATGGGCTCAAGGAACGATATCCCGGGAAGCTGGAGCTGTTCGAGGCAGACCTGCTCAAACCAGGGAGCCTCGATGCCGCACTCGAGGGTTGCGATGCGTTGATTCATACCGCCACGGCCGTATTGCTGGCTGCTCCCGACCCGCAAAAGCAGATCATCGATGTGGCGGTCAAGGGCACGAAGAACGTGCTCGATTCCGTTGCCAGGACGCCGAGCATCAGACGCATCGTCATGACCTCGTCGATAGCCGCCGTAATGAGTTACGACCAACAGGATAGGACTTATACCGAAGACGACTGGTGCACGAGCGACGACATATGGCTGGACCCCTACGGCATGGGCAAGACG
>CALZHX010000281.1 GCA_945787435.1 uncultured Woeseiaceae bacterium | reverse complement strand
GAGCAAGATCAAACCTGGGCGGGTTGCCTATGCGGTGTGGTGTGATGATCGTGGTCAGGTTATCGACGACGGCACCATCTTCCATCTCAGGGAGGGCGAGTACCGCCTGTGTTCGCAGGAGCGGCACATGTCATGGTTTACCGCGGCGGCAATCGGCTTTGATGTCTCTATCGTCGACGAGACGGAAGATATCGCCGCACTAGCGGTGCAGGGGCCGACCACCTGGTCGATTCTGAACAACATGGGGCTTAAGGGTCTCGAGGAACTGAAGCCTTTCGGTCTGACGTACTTCGATTTCGAAGGCACCGAGCTCATGGTGTCGCGCACCGGCTTTACCGGTGATCTCGGCTATGAGCTTTGGCTCGCGCCTGAGAAAGCGGAAGCGCTATGGGACGCGTTGTTCGACGCTGGCAAGGATTATGCGATGCGAGCAATCGGTGTTCACGCGCTCGAACAGGCGCGCATCGAGGCTGGTTATCTCGCTGCGTACGTCGACTTTTTGCCTGCCAATGCGACAGTCCGTACCGGACGAACGCGGTCACCGCTCGAGCTCGGGCTGGGCTGGCTGGTGGATTTCAAGAAGCCGAACTTCAATGGGCGTCGCGCGCTGGCCGAAGAGAAGCGTAATGGTTCGGCATGGCGCCTTGTTAAACTCGACATCGAAGGCAACAAGGTCGCGAACAGCTCCTACATCTTCAGTGACGCGAAGGCGAGCAAGAAAGCGATTGGATTCGTGACGTCAGCCGCCTGGTCACCGGTTTGCAAACAGAATATCGCTATCGGTACCGTGCGTACGCCACACGGCGAGGTTGGCAGTCACGTCTGGGTAGAGGTCTACTACCAGCGTGAAATGCACTGGAGTCGGGCGATGTGCAAAGCGACAGTCGTTGACAAGCCGTTCTGGTTCCCGCCGCGACGCGGCGCCACACCACCCGAACCGTTTTAACCGCACGTGGCGCACCGCCTCGACCCGTTGCTCAGGCCTGCATCGGTCGCGGTCGTTGGCGCGTCAGAAAACTCGGATTCAATGGGCGAATGGTCGCTCAAGAACCTGCTTCGTGGTGGCTACGCGGGTGAGATCTACCCGGTCAATCCCAGGTACGCCGAGGTCCAGGGCATCAGGTGCTACCCGAGCATTGCCGACATTCCGGCGTCGCCCGAGCTCTTCGTATTCTCAGTAGGAGATCATCGGCTTGAAGCCGTGCTCGACAACGCAATTGAAGCTGGAGCTAAAGCGGCCGTGCTTATGTCGACGTTGTTCATCGATGGCGACTCTGCCCCAACACTCAAGGAACGGGTCCTCCAGACTATCAAAGAGTCGGAGCTGATTGTTTGCGGTGCGAATGGCATGGGTTTCTACAATGTTCGAGATCATGTCTGGGCCTGTGGTTTCGACAGCTCGATGCACGAGGGCCCAGGGAATGTGGCATTGATCAGCCACTCGGGTTCCGGCATGTCAGGCCTGATCGATTGCGAGGAACGCCTGCGAATCAATTTCGCCGTGTCGACGGGCAACGAGCTCGATGTGACGATGGACGAATATCTCGATTTCGTCCTGGACCTGCCGGAGACGAACGCGGTCGGGTTGTTTGTCGAAACAGCAAGAAACCCGGAAGGCCTTCAGGCGGCGCTGGCAAAAGCAGCGCGTAAAGACATTCCAATTGTCGCAATAAAAGTCGGCCGCACCGCGGAATCGGCGCGCCTCGCGCTGTCGCACTCGGGAGCGATGGCAGGTGACGACGCCGCATACGAAGCGCTATTCGACAAGTACGGCGTACAGCGTGTTCACGATATGGATGAGCTGGCCAACACACTGATCCTGTTCGCCGAGTTGCCGCGTGTTGGTACGGGCAGTCTCGTTTCGCTGCACGATTCTGGCGGTGAGCGTCAGTTGATGGTCGATCTTGCCGATGAGGCAGGGGTACCGCTTACCGTCCTGAGTGACGAGACCGTGGCGAAATTGGAGAGCGTGCTCGACCCGGAGCTGCCGGCTGTGAACCCGCTTGACGCATGGAGTCGCGGTGGTCCTCGTGCGGGGGATCAGATGGCCGACTGCCTTGCCGAAATGATGCAGGACCCCGGTGCCGCGATAGGCGCTGTCATTCACGACCGGGCGCCTTTCGGCAAAGTCTATTCAAGCTACCTCCGCTATATGCGGCACGCGCATGCCGAGTCTGGCAAACCGGTCGCGCTCGTCGCCGCTCGCCAGGGTACCGGGCATGACGAAGCGGTCGTCACGAGTACAGGCGAGGGTTTTCCGGTTTTAGATAACGTGCCGATGTTTCTTCGCGGCGTGCGCGCGTTGTTTGCCTACAGGGATTTCTGCAGCCGACAAGACGACAAGCCACCCCCGGTTGATGCCACTATCACCACGATTGCGCCAGGTGAGGTCGGCGCATTACAGCTATTGTCCGAGTGCGGGCTGCCTGTCGTGTCGACAACGGTCATCAGTCGCGAAAGCGACATTGTTGCCAGCCGTTACCCGGTCGTTCTGAAAACAGCAGCGCCACATATCGTGCACAAGTCTGACGTTGGTGGTGTTGTTTTGAATATCGAATCCGAAGAACAGCTTCGCATCGCATACAGCAATATGTCAGAACGGCTCGGGCCGGAGGCGATTATCGCACCAATGGTTGGAGACGGCGTGGAGATGATGCTTGGAATGCGCGTCGATCCACAATTCGGACCCGTGGTCCTGATCGGTTTTGGCGGCATCCATGCGGAGACTCTCAATGACGTGACATTCGCATTGCCGCCATTCGGCCCGCTACACGCGCGACGTTGTGTTGATCGCCTGCAGCTTCGCCCCATGCTCGATGGCCAGCGAGGTAAGCCACCGGCTGACATTGACGCGTTTTGTGATGCTGCCGCCCGGTTTTCCGCGATGATTGATGCGTTACGACATGCGCTGATCGAAGTAGACGTCAATCCTATTATTGTGCACGAGTCCGGCTGCACAATCGTTGATGCACTGGTTGTGACCTGATGCAAAAACTCGAAATCTACCAATCGCTCTGGGGTATGGAGTTGCGTAGTCCGTACGTTCCCGAACGTACTCCCGAAGAGAGTTTCGCGATGGTGGCGGAAGCTGGCTTCGATGGCATGTGCATTGAT
>CALZHX010000280.1 GCA_945787435.1 uncultured Woeseiaceae bacterium | reverse complement strand
CGGGCACGTCATATTCCTCGCGGCCGAGAACGCCGCATTACCCAGGGGCAAAGTCGGTGGCGTGGGCGACGTCGTTCGCGACCTGCCGCTTGCCCTGCATGCAGAAGGCTGGCAGTCGACCGTATTGACACCATCGTACGGCATGTTTCATTTGCTGCCCGGCGCCTTGCATATCGACGCACTGAGTGTCCATTTTGCGGGAGAGGAAGAATCTGTTGCGGTGTACTACGTGCCCGGCAGCGCTGACGGCGTTCGCAATATTGTCTTCGAGCACCCTGCCTTGTCGCCGCACGGTGCGGGTCTGGTCTACAGCGAAGACGGCGCGGCACGGCCATTCGCGACGGACGCTACCAAGTTCGCCTTGTTCGGCGCTGCCGCTGCGGCCTATATCGCACAACTTGCAGAGCAACCGGATGTCGTCCACCTGCACGACTGGCACGCCGCGTTTTACCTGCTACTGCGTGACTACGCTCCGCATTATGACAGCCTGCGCGGCATTCGCACCGTGTTCACGATCCACAACCTGTCCTACCAGGGTGTTCGGCCACTAAGCGGTGACGAGTCCGCGCTCGAGTCATGGTTCCCGGGTCTCGAATACCTGCCGCAAGAGGTCGGTGACCCTGCGCATGCGCACTGCATCAACCCGATGGCAATGGCTATTCGGCTCGCGGACAAGGTGAGCACGGTTTCACCGACGTACGCAGGTGAAATTTGTACGCCGAGTGACGCGAAGCACGGATTTATCGGTGGTGAAGGTCTCGAGGACCTGCTTGCCGACGCACGCGACGAAGGCAGGCTCGTTGGAATACTCAACGGCTGTTATTACAACGGTCCCAAAGGCCGGCGCCCGGGCTGGCAACGAATTCTGAGTCTCATGACCGACCAGCTAAACGACTGGCCGGACGATGAAGTCCACCAGGTCGCGCGCGACTCGCTTGCCGCGCTCCCAAAGCGGCGTCCACGCCATGTTCTGACGAGCGTCGGGCGGCTCGTGCGCCAGAAGGCCAGCCTGTTTTTCGAGAAACTGCCCGACGGCCGGACAGCACTGGAAGCGGTTCTCGACAGACTGGGGTCTGCAGGTGTACTGATCATCCTCGGCAGCGGCGAAGCTGAATACGAACAACGCATGCTCGACATCGCCAGGAAGCATCACAGGCTTCTGTTCCTGCGTGGCTATTCGGAATCGCTGGCTGATCCGCTATACCGCGCCGGCGACCTGTTCCTGATGCCGTCGAGCTTCGAGCCTTGTGGTATCAGCCAGATGCTCGCCATGCGCGCGGCACAACCCTGCGTCGTACATGGTGTTGGCGGGCTGAAAGACACGGTCAGGGACAATCGATCCGGCTTTGTATTTGGCGGCAGCACACAAACTGAACAGGCAAGCGCATTTGTCGATTCTGTCGCGCGCGCAGTGGAATTGAAAAGCGCGCACAATGACGCCTGGCAGAAAATCTGCATTCGAGCTGCATCAGCACGCTTCAGCTGGCCCGAAGCTGCACAACAGACTATTGAGCACCTCTATGACAACGCTTGACAACATTGGTTTGAGTGCACTCGCACAGGGCCGATACCGTGATCCTTTCGCGGCCCTTGGCCTACACAAGGAAGGCAGAAACAGAATTGTGCGGACATTTCAGCCACAGGCCAGGGACGTTGTCCTGATCGACGGCGACGGCAACACGCTCAACGAGATGCAGCGCGTTCATGCTGATGGCCTGTTCGAAGCGATCATGCCGCCTCGCAAGCGACGCTATGCATTGAGGATAACGACGCACGACGGCACAACATACGAGCACGAAGACCCCTATCGATTTGTGTCATCGCTCGGCGATATCGACTTGTACCTGTTGGGTGAAGGGTCCGACCAGAAAATCTACGACAAGCTTGGCGCCCGGGTGCTGACGCTGGAAGGCATCGAGGGCACGCGGTTTGCGGTCTGGGCGCCGAACGCGTCGCGGGTCAGTGTCATCGGCGATTTCAATGACTGGGATGGTCGTCGTCATTGCATGCGTTTGCATCCCGGCAACGGTATCTGGGAAATATTCCTGCCCGGTGTCCTGGGTGGAGCCCGTTACAAATTCGAACTGCTCGACATGAACGGAAAACTGCTGCCGCTAAAGACCGACCCGTATGGCAAATTCCACGAGCCGCCGCCGGGCAATGCATCCATCGTTTATGACAGCTCATTCGAGTGGCGCGACGAGGACTGGACTGCGCAGCGCAACATGACGCCGGCGCTCGACCAGCCCGTCAGCATCTATGAAGTTCATCTCGGCTCCTGGCGTCGCAAGGACGGCGACGCATACTTCTCGTATCGTGATCTCGCCGACGAGCTTGTCGACTACGTGGGTGACATGGGTTTCACACACATCGAGTTGCTGCCAGTATCGGAGCACCCGTTCGACGGCTCCTGGGGCTATCAGCCTATCGGCATGTTTGCGCCGACACAGCGCTTCGGTGATCCGGATGATTTTCGCTACTTCGTCGATCGTTGCCATGCCGCCGGCATAGCGATCATTGTCGACTGGGTTCCGGCGCATTTTCCCAAAGACGAACACGGTCTGCGGCACTTTGACGGAACCGCGCTCTACGAACACGAGGATCCGCGCAAGGGTGAACATGCCGACTGGGGCACATTAATCTTCAACTTCGGGCGCCGCGAGGTCATCAATTACCTTATCGGCAGTGCGCTCTACTGGATTGACGAGTTTCATATCGATGCGTTGCGCGTCGATGCCGTCGCCTCGATGTTGTACCTCAACTATTCGCGAGAAGAAGGTGAATGGGTTCCGAACGAATATGGCGGCAATGAGAACCTGGAGGCTGTCTCCTTCCTGCGTCGCCTGAACACTGAGCTACACGCACACGGCGCGACGTCATTCGCCGAGGAATCGACGGCATGGCCCGGCGTATCGCGCCCCGTCGACCTGGGTGGCCTCGGGTTCACCTACAAGTGGAACATGGGCTGGATGAACGACACCTTGTCGTACATGAGCGAAGACCCGGTACATCGCAAATATCACCACGACAAGATGACGTTTGGTCTTGTATACGCGTTCGACGAGAACTTTATCCTGCCGCTGTCACATGATGAGGTTGTGCACGGCAAGGGGTCGTTACTCGGTCGCATGCCGGGTGACGAATGGCAGCGCTTCGCCAACCTGCGTGCGTACCTCGCGAACATGTTTGCGCACCCTGGCAAGAAGTTGTTATTCATGGGCAGCGAACTCGGTCCATACAATGAATGGAACCACGACCAGTCACTCGACTGGCACCTGCTTGAGTACGACGTTCACCGCGGCGTGCAGAGCCTGGTTCGGGATCTGAATGCACTGTATCGGCGCACACCCGCCCTGTATGAGGTCGATTTCGACGCGGGCGGATTTGAGTGGATCGACTGGAACGACGCAGATGGCAGCATATTGTCCTGGATTCGACGCGACAAATCGGGCGGATACGTTATTTGCATCACGAACTTCACACCCGTAATTCGTTACGATTACCAATTGGGTGTTCCCGACAAGGGCCTGTTTACCGAGATCATGAATACGGATTCAAAAATTTACGCTGGCAGTGGCATCAGCAATGACGAATTGGCTGGCAGCGATGATCCGTCGCACGGCAGGCCGCATTCCATGAAAGTGACGATTCCACCGCTCGCGACCTTGATATTGCAGAGGAAAAACTAGTGTCCGCACACTCTGACAAAACCCTGGACATCGGCAAGGTAGAACTCCTGCAGGTGTCGGAATTGCCAATGACCTCCGACGCGATACTCAGCGACCTGACGCATTATTTCGGGCGCACGCTGGGACGGCGCACGATCCGCACGGCATCACCGTTCCTCTACCAGGCCGTGGTTTATGCCACGCGCGACCGGCTCATGGAGCGATGGGGCAAGACCCGCATGGCGATCGAGCGCGACGACAGTCGTCGTGTCAGCTACCTCTCGCTCGAATTCCTGATGGGCCGGTTACTGCGAAATGCGCTGCTCAACCTCGGCATTGAGCAAGAGACGGCCGAGGCACTGAATCGCATCGGACTCGATCTCGAGGACGTGTACGATCGTGAGCATGATGCCGGTCTCGGCAACGGGGGACTCGGGCGTCTCGCTGCCTGTTTCCTCGACAGTTGTGCAACCTTGTCGCTGCCTGTCGTCGGCTACGGCATTCGCTACCAGTACGGCATGTTCCGCCAACGACTGGAGAACGGACACCAGCTGGAAGAGCCGGATCCGTGGCTGCGAGAGGGATTTCCCTGGGAAGTTGAACGCTTCGAATTCGCGCAGACCGTTAAGTTCGGCGGTCGTACCCGGAGCCGCATAACCACAAACGGGAAAACGATTTTCGAGTGGATCGAAACACAGGATGTCCTCGCCATTCCCTTCGACATTCCAATCCCGGGTTACAAGAACGATATCGTCAATACATTGCGGCTTTGGTCAGCGGCGGCCACCGACGAGTTCGACCTCGAGGAGTTTAACGCCGGAAGCTACGCCGACGCGGTCGCCTCGAAAAACCTCGCCGAAAACATCACGATGGTGCTGTACCCCAATACGGCGACACAAGACGGTCACGAGTTGCGACTGCGCCAGCAGTATTTCCTTGCGTCGGCCAGCTTGCAGGACTCGTTGCGATTCTTCACCTATCACCACGGCAACGACGTCAGAAAATTTGCAGAGAAGAATTGCCTGCAACTCAACGATACGCACCCAGCGATTGCTGTAGCCGAACTGATGCGTTTATTGATCGACGAGTTTGGCATCGACTGGGATGAGGCGTGGGATATCACGCGCAGAACGATGGCCTACACGAACCACACCTTGTTGCCCGAGGCACTGGAGATGTGGCCCGTGT
>CALZHX010000279.1 GCA_945787435.1 uncultured Woeseiaceae bacterium | reverse complement strand
GTCGGCAGCGGCAAGACCTTCAGCGATCTTCTGCTGGCGTTCCTCGAGCGCCTTCATCAATGGCGGCCAAATCTTCCACATGACGAATGCGACGAACAAGACCATCGCAATGGTCTGACCCCAAAAAGTAGCGTTAAAATCCACCTGTAGATACTCCTAGCGTGTATCTCAATAAACTCGCCGCTTTCGCGGCGGCTGATGCTTTAGCCGGTTACCGGCGCCATGGCATCTTTCAACTGATCCACAAACGGATTTGCGAACGCGAAGAACAGCGCGATACCAACACCGATCATTGCAACAGCATCAAGCAATGCGACAACGATAAACATCTTCGTCTGCAGCATCGGAGCCAGCTCCGGTTGGCGCGCAGCGCCCTCGAGAAAGCGGCCACCAAGTAGGCCCATGCCGATACCGACGCCGAGTGCGCCGAGGCCGATCAGAAGTGCGACAGCGATCGCCGTGAAGCCAATAACAGTTTCCATCAGTTTCTCCTAGATAGGATCAAGTCCAGCTTGTTTAAATTAAAAGTAAAACGAATCAGTGTTCTGCCGTCGCAAGGCTTAAATAGACTATTGTCAGCATCATGAAAATAAACGCCTGAAGGGTCACGATCAGAAGGTGAAAAACCGCCCATACGAAGTGCAACGGTAATTGCCACCAGCCGACCAGTGCGATCAGAATAAATATGAGCTCGCCGGCGAACAGGTTGCCGAAAAGCCGCAGGCTTAGAGATACCGGTTTCGCGATCAGCGCCACGAGTTCCAGCACCAGGTTAAATGCGATCATGAACGGCGCGGCGAGCAGCCCCCAGCCTTTGCGCGGTGGCGGCAGCGGGTGCAGCGTCAATTCGCCAATGAGCCCCAGAACTCCCTTGTACTTGATCGTGTAAAAGAGAATCAGCACGAACACGGCGATCGCCATACCGAACGTGACGTTCAGGTCCGTTGTAGGAACGACCTTCATGTAAGGAATTCCGATGGCCGCGGCACCCGCAGGAATCCAGTCGACAGGGATCAGGTCCATAAAGTTCATCAGGAATACCCAGACGAATATCGTCATCGCCAGCGGCGCAATTAGCCGGCTCTTACCCTGAAAGGTCTCTTTGACTGACGTGTCCACGAACTCATAGATGATTTCTACGAGGGCCTGGAACTTGCTTGGCGTTCCGGACGTTGATTTTCGAGCGGCCCACCAGAACGAAATACAAAACAGCAGGCCCAGCGATACGGCCCAAAACATGGAATCCACATTGATTGCCCACGGATTGCCTGCGCACTGATTCCACACCCACTCGCCGTCGACCTTGCAGGCCTGAAGGTTCTGCAGGTGGTGCGAGATGTATTCGCCAGAGGTTTGAGGACCGTGTCCGCCTTCAGTCGCCATTCTTGTTTCTCGTTGTCTCGTTCGTTTCTCGTCCGTCGCGCAGTAGCAGACCGGCGATGGTCATTAACTGCGCAGCAATAAACCCGGCAAACAGCGCCGCCGCTGAAAGTGGCCGCACCATGGCAAAAACGACGCTGAACATCAGCACGGTTAACGCCAGTTTTCCGAGTTCACCGATGTATGCTGCCTGGATCAGGGCTCTAGCCCCAGGATCCCGGCGTGGTACTACGAGCCGCAGCGCCAGAAAAGCATTCGGGATTTCGCAGGTCAGGCTGCCAAGCAGCGACGAATATCCCGCGACATGTCCGTAAAGGCCCCAAAGCGCAGCGGCGAGGACCGCCCCGATCCCGATTTGGCCGACCAGCACCTTGAGCATGTTTTCCTTGCCTCCGGCACTAAAAACGCCACGTCCATCGGGGTATCCGGCGGGTTGTGGCGCTTGTCTTGATTTCGGTTCCAGGCGAGCCTGTAGTAAGCGTGCGCATTATAGTGTCGGACCCCCGCCATAGCAACCGATGCCGGCGTCGAACCTGGCGTTTCTTCGCCGCTATTTTGCCCTGTTTTTCCCGGTATTTACTGCAATTTTTGGCAATGCGACTTAACGCACATATGAGGGCCGAAATCGACGGTATAAAGGGAGCGATCCGGAGTCCAAATGTTACTCATAACCAGCGAATCATCGAAACGCACCCAGGCGGTTAAAGACGTCGTCCGGGAGCTGAGCCTGACTTTGACGATCTTTGCCTGCACAGAGACGCTGGCCGAGCTCATGGGCGGCTGTTCGCGACGCATTGTCCTGCTGGCCGAGGCCGACGTTTCCGAGACCGTTGTTGCCGCCCTGCGTGATGCCGAGAGCAATGCCGAGTTCGGCGTCATTGTTGCGGCAGACCGGCGCAGCCTCAAAGATAGCGCCAGGATCGGTGCCTTCGAGCAACTGACCAAACTGGAAAATCTTGAGTGGCTCGAGCCGCATTTTGATTTCGATGCTTTGAGCTCTGCGGCCCGGTCCTGCCGGCGCCGCATGCTGCGACTGTCGCGAGAGGATCTCGATGAAGCTATCCGAGAGCGCCAGTTCATTGTCAAATACCAACCAAAAGTCGAGCGCAGCTCCAGCAAACAGTGGCTGACCCGGGAAGCAGAGGCGCTGATCCGCTGGCGGCATGCAGGACATGGCCTCGTGGGCCCACTGGAGTTTCTGCCCGAGATCGAGGAGTTCGGGCTAATGGGCCGGCTGACCGACCTCGTACTGGATGAGGTTGCCGCCCAGCTTGTTCGGTGGAAGAACAAGGGGCTCGACTTTCGCGCCTGCATCAACCTGGCGTCCAGCCAGCTAAATGACCGCAACACCCCGGACAGATTTGAGGCCCTGATTGGCAAGTATGGGCTGGAGAGCTCCAGCTTTACACTGGAGGTCGCCGAACAGGATCTTAGCGACTCCGATGCGCCGCACCTGCACACCCTGCGGGCTTTGCGGGAAAAGGGTTTTCGCCTGTGCCTCGACGACTTCCGCGTGGCCGCCGCCTCATTGGGTGCGCTCGATCAGCTGCCATTCGATGAGATCAAGATTCACGCGTCAGCGCTCAAGCGGGCGCAGAACGACCGGGTCAGAATGAAGGTGCTCGCCGCGATTATTGGCCTCGCGCATAACCTCGGCATGACTGTTTGCGCTGAAGGCATCGAGGACACAAGGACCTTCGAGTTCGTGAAAACGATTGATTGCGACAAGATGCAGGGCTTCCTGATCTCCGAAGCCGTGCTGCCGAAGCTCCTGCGCAAGGTCTACGGACCCGGGGCTGACGACCAGGTAGCCTAGAGGCCGGAGCCTCGCGCCTTTATTTGATGTGTTTCAGGATGCCGTCGAGCTCGTCGAGACTGTTGTAGCTGATAACGACCTTGCCGGAGCCCTTTTTCGTGTGATTGACGCGCACCTTCGCGCCCATCTTCTCCGAAACCTCGATTTCGAGCCGCCGGATGTCGGCATTACCGGAATCGGCCGGCTTCGTGGCCCTACTGGTAACGCTCTTGTCGAGCATGCTGCGCACAAGGCGCTCCGTTTCGCGGACCGACAGGCCTTTCTTGACGATCTGGCGGGCCGCATCGAGTTGCTGCACCGCACTGCTGATGGCAAGCAGAGCACGAGCATGGCCCATTTCGAGCTGGCGCGACTCCAGCATCGGCTTCACCTTGTCCGACAGCTCCTGCAACCGCAGCAGATTGCTGACGGCGGCCCGCGATCGCCCGACCGCCTCGGCCGCCTCAGCGTGCGTCAGGTCGAATTCACGAATTAGCCTGTCGAGTGCGCGGGCCTCTTCGAGTGGGTTCAGGTTCTCGCGCTGGATGTTCTCGATGAGCGCCATGGCGATAGCGGCTTCATCCGGAATTTCTCTGACAACGGCTGGAATTTCCTGGAGACCGGCCATCTGCGCTGCGCGCCAGCGGCGTTCGCCTGCCACGATTTCGTATTTCTGTGTGCCGGTGCTGGCAATAGGGCGGGCAACGATAGGCTGCACAACACCCTGCGCTTTGATCGAATTCGCGAGGTCTTCAAGCGTGTCCTGGCGAATGTCGACTCTCGGCTGGTACTGGCCGCGTTGCAGCAATTCAACAGGCAGGTCGCGAAGGCCTTCGCCGCTGTCCGGCCCGGCGTCTGCAGAGCTCAGGGCGCTCGATTCGGAGACCGGCTTACTGAGCAACGCGTCGAGACCACGGCCTAGTCGTTTCTTTGGTGACATTTATGTTCTTCCTGTGAGGTCAGAGCCCTTGGGCTCTGACCCCTTATTCTTACACTGCTCTCAGGCGGCCATCGCGCGCATCTTCCCTGCGCAGGATCTCGCCCGCAAGAGCAAGATAGGAAATCGCGCCTCGTGACGAGCGGTCGTGCAACAACGCCGGGCGTCCGAAGCTCGGCGCCTCTGCCAGTCGAATATTGCGCGGGATGACAGTGCGGAAAACCGTCCGGTCAAAATGCTTGATCAACTGCAGCGAAACTTCGTTGGACAGGTTAATGCGCGGATCAAACATGGTCCTGAGAATACCAAACACCTCGAGCTTCGGGTTCACCGAGTCTTTGACCTGCTCGATCGTGTTGAGCAATGAGCTGAGTCCCTCGAGCGCGTAGTACTCACACTGCATCGGGATCAATACGCCATCTGCCGCGGTCAGTGCATTAATAGTCAGCATGTTGATCGATGGAGGGCAGTCAATAAGGATGAAATCGTAAAGCCCGGCGACCGGCGCCAGCGCCTTCCTGAGTTTCATCTCCCTGCCAATCTCCTGCAGCAGGTTGACCTCTGCCAGGGTCAGGTCCTCGTTGCCTGGCAACACAGCGAAATTGCCTTCGGGCGCCGACAAGATTGTGTCAGCCGCCGTCGCCTCGCCGAGCAATACGTCGCAGGCCGAATTCTCAAGCTCCATCTTGTTGATGCCGCAGCCCATAGTCGCGTTGCCCTGCGGATCCATGTCGACGAGCAGCACGCGGCGCTGCGTCGCAGCAAGCGATGCCGCCAGGTTGACGCAGGTCGTCGTCTTGCCGACCCCGCCTTTCTGATTCGCTACTGCAATGATGCGTGCCATTTGTCTATTTCGCGGCGTATTGCCAGTGTTTAGGACTATTCAATTGGTGCATTGTGCTCATAAAATGGGCCGCTCCTGCAGCCGTGTAAGTAACACGGCATGCCGCGAACCCACCTCGAGTCCCGGCACTTTCAGTTCCGCTACGTTGCTGCGCCACGTATTGGGCAATTGTTTTAATTCTTCTTCCGGGTAGCGCCCCTTGAGCGCTACAAACACCCCGTCCTCTCCTACGTGGTGTCCGGCAATCTCCACAAGCCTCGGCAAAGCGGCCAACGCCCGGGCAATCACGGTATCAAAGCGATAGCCGGGTGCATAGTCCTCGCTGCGCGCCTTTACGGCGGTAACGTTGTCCAGGCCCAGCAACCTTGCGGTGTGCTGTACGAACATGATCTTCTTGTTGTTGCTGTCGATGAGGTGAAATTCGCGCTGCGGTTCGACGATTGCGAGCGGCAGGCCCGGAAAACCGGCGCCTGTGCCCACGTCCAGAATGCGTTTGCCCTTGAGCAGCGGCTGTGCCGCCAGGCTGTCGGCAACGTGCAGCGTGGACATGACGTCACGGTCACGGACCGCCGTCAGGTTGACTTTCTGGTTCCAGCGCTCGAGCTCATCGAGCAGAGTATCGAATTTTTGTCTATTCACTCGTCGAGCAAGTGTGTCTTCAGGAACAACACCGTGGCCTGCTGGTAGATGTCGCGGTTTTCCTTCTTGCGGTAGCCGTGACCTTCATTGAGCGCATTCATGTACCAGACCGTGTTGCCCTGTTCGCGGAGCGCGGCAACCATCTGAATGGCTTCGGTCACGGGCACGCGTGGATCGTTCTCACCCTGCACGACAAACATCGGCACGCGAATTTTGTCGACGTTGTTCATCGGGCT
>CALZHX010000278.1 GCA_945787435.1 uncultured Woeseiaceae bacterium | reverse complement strand
TGCCGTCATTGAACTGGAAGAAAACCGGCGGCAGATCCAGTTCAGTCAATGCCGAGTTGACGATCTTCTGCACTGCGACACCGCAGAGTGCCGTTTTCGGTGATGGTTTCCAGACGTTGACGTTGCCGCAGATTGCGGCGATCAGCGCGTTCCAGGAATAGACGGCTACAGGAAAATTGAAAGCAGAAATCGTGCCTACGACGCCAAGCGGATGCCACTGCTCATACATGCGATGTTGCGGGCGCTCTGAGTGCATGGTGTTGCCGTACATCATGCGCGACTGGCCAACCGCAAAGTCGGCGATGTCGATCATCTCCTGCACCTCGCCATCACCTTCGGCTTTGATCTTGCCCATTTCGAGCGTAACGAGACTGCCAAGTGCATCCTTGTTGTCGCGTAGTGCGTCGCCGATCAATCGTACAGCGTTGCCGCGGACCGGCGCCGGGATCGTCCGCCAGGTCTTGAAAGATTCCTGCGCCTGGGCGATCAATGAGTCGTATTCGGCACTGGTCGTTGAACGCACGCTGGCGATGACCTCGCCGGTCGCGGGATTCACCGACTCAATCAGGCTCGCTGACGAGTCTTCGAAACTTTCGGCGCCGTGCCAGGTGCCCGGATTTACGGCCGCGAGGCCGAGGCTGTCCAGAATGGCTTTCATTGTTTTACTCTCCAGTGGCGCGCTGATGGCCGGTCTCGCCGCGCGCGACCAGTTCAGCGGATTCGCGGTTGGTGCCGCCGTGCGCGTATATCTGTCCAAAACGGTTTTCGACGATGTCGGCCAGGCGAAACTGCTCTTGCGCGACAAAGCCCGAGAATTTGCCCGGGTTCGATAACACCAGATCGAGCACGCTGCAGATGCCGCTCGCAGTGGTTACCTGAATCGCTGACCATAAGCGGCCGGCGACAGCCTGCGGGTAAATCTTGTTCATGTAATTCTCCTCGCGGAGCTCGCCGTCCTGCATGCCGGTAACAGCTGCATAGATTACGACAACATCCTGCAAGGTCTGCGGAACGGCATTTTCGAGTATGTGTTTCAGGGTTGCACGGTCGTGGTTGAGCTTGAGACCGTTCATAAGCAAGCGCATCTGTTCGCAATGACCCGGGTAACGAATTGTCTTGTAGTTCATCGTGCTGACACGCCCGCCGTAGGTTTCGCCCAGCGAGCCGAGACCGCCCGAGGTGTTGAACGCCTCGTAACGTGTGCCGTCGATTTCGATCTTCTCAAGGCCTTCCAGCGGCAATACGTCAACTTCCTTGCCGTCGACAATGCTCTGACACAAGTTGCCGTATTCATTGATGATGCCGTCGGTTGACCAGTTCAATGAGTACTTGAGAACGTTATTCGGGTGCTGGGGCAACGCACCGACTCGCAGCTTGACGGAACTAAGCGTATCGAAGTGCTGAATCAATTCGTTGGCGGCGATGCTAATGAAGCCCGGCGCAAGTCCGCACTGCGGCGCAAAAACCTTGTCCGACCCCTTCGCGAGCTGACGCACCTTCTCTGTGACGGCGACGTCCTCTGTCAGGTCGAAATAGTGCAGGTCTTGTTCACGCGCAACCTCGGCAACCCGCACATTGCAGAAATAGGGAAGGCTGGACACGACCGCGACCGGTTTGTGCTTGCGCACATGTTTCGTCAGGGCGTCCTTGTCGCTCGCGTCGAGTTCAAAAGCGACAATGTTATCGTTGCCGTGAGCCTTGGCAACGTCGGCCGCAGCACCCGGTTTCGAGTCAGCCAGTTGGACCTGGTAGTCGCCGCATTCGGCGAGCAGGCCGGATATCAGTACGCCGATCTTGCCAGCGCCAAGTACGAGGATGTCCTGCATGAGACCACTCCAGAAAACAAAAACCGCCGGGGGGACGGCGGATATATGGCGCGCATTGTGCCAATCTCAAGGCCGGCTTTCCACACGCGCCTAAACCACTGATTACATGAGAAACTTTTGCAGCCTCCAGGTGCTGCGTGGCATAGTTATTGGTTCCAGCGGGCCAGGCGCCCGCATTTTGATGTCTGAGAGCAGGGATTAATGTGAGCAGAACGATCGACAAGGCCGAGTGGCACCCGGCAAGTTGGCAAAGCCGGCCAGCAGCCCAGCAGGCCAGTTATCCGGATCAGGCTGCACTCGACCGTGCCGTTTCGGACCTTTCCCGCCTGCCACCAATCGTCACGTCGTGGGAAGTGGACGGGCTCAAAGACCACATCGCCAGGGCTCAGCGTGGAGAGGCGTTTGTACTTCAGGGCGGCGATTGTGCGGAGACATTTGACGAGTGCACGTCCGAAAATATTGTCGCGAAACTCAAGATTCTGCTGCAGATGAGTCTCGTGATGCTGTACGGCCTGAAGAAGCCGGTCGTCCGTGTCGGGCGCATGGCTGGACAGTATGCGAAGCCGCGTTCGGCTGACACCGAAACACGAGATGGAAGATCGTTGCCGAGTTTTCGTGGCGACCTTGTTAATCGCAACCCATTTACGGCCGAGGATCGAATTCCGGATCCACAAATGATCTTGCGTGGCTACGAACGCGCAGCATTGACGCTGAACTTTGTTCGTTCGCTGATCGATGGCGGCTTCGCGGACCTTCACCATCCTGAATACTGGGATCTTGGCTGGGTGGGCCACTCGGCAATGGCGGACGACTATCACGAGATTGTGAAGTCGATATCCAATTCTCTCGATTTTCTCGAGACAATTTCGGGCGCGGAGGTTCACAAGACCCAGCGCGCCGATATTTACGCTGCCCATGAAGGCCTGCACCTTTTGTACGAGCAGTCGCAGACACGTTATCTCGATCGGCGTGAACGCTGGTACAACCTGACCACGCACTTTCCATGGATCGGCATGCGCACAGCCGCTATCGATGGTGCGCACATCGAATACTTCCGGGGCATTGCGAATCCGATGGGTATCAAGATCGGCCCGGGCATGACGGCCGAATGGCTGCAGGAACTGATTGCAGCACTTAACCCTAACAATGAACCTGGTCGTTTGACTTTGATTCACCGCTTTGGCGCGAAAACGATCGAGGAGTTTTTGCCGGAGTTGATCACGGCAGTCAAAGAAACCGGTTCGCCTGTACTGTGGGTGTGCGATCCGATGCACGGCAACACCGAGAGCACGTCGGAAGGCGTCAAGACCCGTCGCTTCGACAATATCGTGTCTGAGCTCGAGTCAGCGTTTCGCGTGCACGAGTCAATGGGCAGCTACCTTGGCGGTGTGCATCTCGAATTGACGGGCGAGAATGTCACCGAGTGCACTGGCGGCGCCCGCGGACTGACCGATGGTGATCTTGCGCGAGCTTACAAGTCGACGGTCGACCCACGCCTGAACTATGAACAGGCCATGGAAGTCGCGATGCGCATTGCCGGACTGCATCGCGAAACGGCCAGGGTCAATCGCAACGGCGGCTAATAGGCTGCGGCACGCAGCTGCGCCCACGCCGCATCAGTTTCAATTTCACGCGACTCGCCGGGTTTGAGCCCGTCCAGTGACCACGGTCCGATTGAGTACCGGATCAATCTCAGTGTTGGCAATCCCGCGGCAGCGGTCATGCGTCGGACCTGCCGGTTGCGTCCCTCGTCGATCGTTATTTGCAGCCAGCAATCCGGCACGTTGAGGCGGTGACGAATTGGCGGGTCGCGAGGCCACAGCTCGGCAGGTGGTTCGATTCGAGTAACCGCCAACGCTACTGCCGCCCCGTCCTTGAGTGTCAGACCACGCCTGAGGGCTTCAAGCTGCGAATCCTGAGCGTCACCTTCAACCTGTGCCCAGTAGCTTTTCGACGTCCTGGATTTCGGCTGCGAGATCCGGGCTTGCAGACGGCCATCATCGGTCAGCAGCAACAGTCCCTCGCTGTCGCGGTCCAGCCTGCCGGCGGGGTAGACATTCTTGCGGGTCACGAAGTCGGCAAGCGTCGAACGACCGGTATGGTCGCGAAACTGACTGAGGACCCCGCAGGGCTTGTTGAGCAGGACCAGCGGCATATCGGTACAATGCACGGCTTTTGCGGAAACCACCATGCAATACGACCACATCCAGGTCCCGGACAACGGCGAGGCCATCACGGCAAATACGGACCATTCGCTCGTTGTGCCGGATTTTCCGATCGTTCCGTTTATCGAAGGCGATGGCATTGGCGTGGATGTTACGCCTGTCATGGTCGACGTCGTCAACGCTGCCGTCGCGAGAGCCTATGGCGAGAATCGAGCCATTCGCTGGATGCAGGTGTATGCAGGGCAGGCCGCTGCCGACCTGTACGGCGATGATGATTATCTCCCTGATGAAACCCTGCATGCCCTGAGCAAGTACCTGGTCTCGATCAAGGGTCCACTGACCACCCCGGTCGGCGGCGGTATTCGTTCGCTCAACGTGGCCATTCGCCAGGCGCTGGACCTGTACGCGTGTGTTCGGCCTATTCGTTATTTTCCCGGCGTGCAGACGCCGATGAGGCAGTCGGACCTGGTCGACATGACTGTTTTTCGCGAGAACACCGAGGATATCTACGCAGGTATTGAATTCCCGACGGGTTCGGAGGAAGTGCAGAAGTTGATTCACTTCCTGCAGACAGAACTGGGTGTAACGGAAATTCGTTTTCCGGCGAGCTCGGGTATGGGTATCAAACCTGTGTCGCGCGAAGGATCCGAGCGGCTTGTGCGAAAAGCCCTCCAATACTGCATAGAGCGCGACCAGGGCTCGGTATCGCTCGTGCACAAGGGCAACATCATGAAGTTCACCGAGGGAGCGTTCTGCCAATGGGGCTATGACGTTGCCCGTACCGAGTTTGGCGCAACGGAGAAAGATGGCGGTCCCTGGCTCGCATTCAACAATCCGGTTACGGGCAGGGAAATCATCATCAAGGATGTAATCGCCGACAATTTCCTGCAACAGATCCTGATGCGGCCCGAAGACTACGACATCATCGCCACGCTGAACCTCAACGGCGACTATATTTCGGATGCGCTGGCAGCGCAGGTCGGCGGGATTGGCATTGCGCCGGGAGCAAACATCGGCGACGCGATTTCGGTATTCGAAGCGACACACGGAACCGCCCCGGGCTTTGCAGGAAAAGACCGCGTTAATCCCGGATCGCTGATCTTGTCAGCCGAAATGATGCTGCGTTACATCGGCTGGACCGAAGCCGCGGACAACATCATGGAAGGTGTCGCCAAGACGATCGCCAATGGCGAACTCACGTTTGACCTCGCGAGATTGCGCGAAGCTATACATCAGCCGATTCGAAAGGAACGGCCGCACGGCAAGAAAGATGTGGAGCAGGAACAGGATCAACTGATTCCGGGCGCGACGCTCGTCGGTACTCGCGGATTCGGCGATGCCGTCATTCGGCACATGAATGACTGACGCTGCTTTCGACAAGAACTGCCGAGCGTGCCCGCGACTCTCGACGTTCCTGGACGACGTCAATGGTCGTTACCCGGACTACTACTGCAGGCCGGTGCCGCCATTCGGCGACGACGAGGCGCGCTTCCTGATCGTCGGGCTCGCGCCCGGCATGCACGGTGCGAATCGCACGGGCCGGCCTTTTACCGGTGATCATGCCGGTATTCTCCTGTACCAGATGCTGAACAAGTATGGTTTTTCAACGCACGCGGAGTCACTGGCCGCCGATGATGAGTTAATGCTGACTGGTTGCCGAATTACGAATGCGGTCAAGTGCCTGCCACCCGATAACAAACCGGTCGGTGCGGAGATCAACACGTGCAACGAATTTCTGGCCAATGAATTGCAGACGCTTCCTGAGTCATCGGTCGTGCTTGCGCTCGGTGGTATCGCGCACCGCGCAATCATCAAGGCGCAGGCGATGCGCCAGGCAGACTTCAAGTTTGCGCATGCCGTCGTGCACGATCTCGGTCACCTGAGCCTGCTCGACTCCTACCACTGCAGTCGCTACAACACCAACACGGGGCGACTGACCAAAGAGATGTTCGACAGGATATTTGCGCAAGCGCGGGAGTTGCTGGATAAATAGCAGCGTGGCCGAAGAACGAACATTCGACGAGAAATCATTCCTGCGCAGCCTGACGCACCGTCCCGGTGTGTATCGGATGCTCAATGCGAAACACAAGGTCATCTACGTTGGCAAAGCCCGCGATCTGAAGAAGCGTGTATCGAGCTACTTTCATCGCAGTCATGACTCTGTGAAGACTGCCGCGATGATGGAACTGGTCACAAACGTTGAAGTTATGGTGACGAACACCGAAGCCGAAGCGTTGATCCTTGAATACAACCTGATCAAGCAGAACAAGCCGCGCTTCAATGTCATTCTGCGCGACGACAAGAGTTACCCGTACATCTATGTGTCAACCCGGCATGGCTTTCCACGTTTGCAGTTCCACCGTGGTCCACGCAAAGGCAAAGGTCGCTACTTCGGACCTTATCCGAGCACACGGGCGGTCCGGCAAACGCTCAATGAACTGCAAAAGTTGTTTCTCGTGCGGCAATGCAAAGACAGCTTTTTTCAGAATCGCACCCGGCCGTGCCTGCAGTACCAGATCAAGCGCTGCACAGCGCCGTGCGTCGACCTTATTTCGAAAGAGCAATACGCGAAGGATGTCGATGCAGCAATCGAGTTTCTCGAAGGCAAGAATCAAAGTGTCATTGATCGCTTCGTCGATCGCATGGAGCAGGCGTCCGCCGAACAGCATTATGAACGGGCGGCACGATTTCGCGACCAGATTTCGCGGCTCAAGGAAATTGAAGCAAGGCAGCTGGTGTCGCGAGCGGCAAAGAAGGACCTCGACATCCTTGGCTTCGCATCGAACGCAGCTATCCACTGTGTGACGGTGCTGTTCATCCGCAATGGAGCTCTCATCGGGAGTCGTGATCACTTTCCCAGAATTGCAGGGGAGGATGACAAGCAGAAAATTCTCAATGGCTTCGTCACGCAGTATTACCTGGGCCGCGATGCGCCGGCGGAGATCATTCTCGATACGGAAATCGAGGACACCCAGTTACTCGAGTCCGAGTTAAGCGAGCGCATGGGTCGCAAGATCGCGATCCGGAGCAAGGTTCGCGGCGATCGTGCTCGTTGGCTACAGATGGCGCGCACGAATGCGGAGCAGGGTCTGAACCTGCAGGTCGCGAGCAATGCGACGATCCGACGGCAATTTGCCGCCCTGGCAGAGGTGTTGCAACTTGATGAGACGCCCGAACGGCTGGAGTGTTTCGATGTGAGTCATACCTCGGGCGAGGCCACCGTGGCTTCCTGCGTGGTATTCAATGCGGCCGGACCGCTGAAAAGTGATTACCGACGGTTCAATCTCAAGCCCGATTCGGCCGGCGATGACTATGCGGCGATGGCCGAGGCATTGCGGCGACGCTATACGCGTGTCAAGAAAGGTGAAGTCCCGGTGCCCGACGTACTCTTTGTCGATGGTGGCAAAGGGCAACTCGCCGAAGCAATGACGGTTCTGGACGAACTCGAACTCGACTGGCTCAAAGTCGTCGGTGTCGCGAAGGGGCGGGCGCGCAAGGCTGGTGCCGAGCGCATGTTTCTGCCGGGTCAGAAGACTGCCATTCAGCTGCCATCGGATTCGCCGGCCTTGCTATTGATACAACAGATTCGCGACGAGGCGCACCGTTTCGCAATAACCGGGCATCGCGCCAGGCGCTCCAAAACGCGCAAGACCTCGCGTTTGGAGCAAATTCCGGGACTGGGGCCAAAGCGGCGACGTGAGTTGCTGCGGCAGTTTGGCGGGCTGCAGGGTGTCATAGGCGCTGGTATCGACGATCTGGCAAAAGTGCGCGGAATCAGTCGCTCGCTGGCTGAATCGATATACAATGACCTGCATCTGGACGGACAAAACTAACAAGAAGCGAACCGGTCTTTGAAACTAAACCTGGCAATCCTGTTGACCCTGTTTCGCATCGCTGCGATTCCCATCGTCGTGGTGCTGTTCTACAGTCAGCTCGAGCATGCACGGCCAATCGCCGCGATATTGTTCGGCATTGCGGCTGTTACCGACCTTCTCGACGGTTGGGTAGCGCGCCGCTTCAATCAGACGTCGAAATTTGGCGAGTTTCTCGACCCGGTCGCCGACAAACTCATGGTCGCCATCGTGCTGGTCATGCTCGTGCAGGACAATCCGCGGTGGTTCGTCGACATAATCGCCATGATTATAATCGGACGCGAGATTACGATTTCGGCGCTCCGGGAATGGATGGCGACAATCGGAGAGCGGGCCAACGTTAAGGTTTCGATGGCGGGCAAAATCAAAACCGTCCTGCAGATGTTTGGCATCGGCTTCATGGTTTACCAGAACGAATTTCTCGGATTTGACATATACGGGATCGGATTCATCCTGCTTGTGGC
This sequence comes from uncultured Woeseiaceae bacterium, assembly GCA_945787435.1. Lineage (GTDB taxonomy): Bacteria > Pseudomonadota > Gammaproteobacteria > Steroidobacterales > Woeseiaceae > UBA1847. Next base: position 205 of record CALZHX010000278.1, on the reverse strand, counting down.
CGCGGCAGCCATGACGGTCTGGTCAATGTTTGTGTACTTACGGGCTGCCTGGCCGTATATCAGCCTTGACAGCGAGCCGTAAGGAGCTAAAATCTCGACCCCTCCGCATTGCGGAGGCGAAAAAAGCGGGTGTAGCTCAGCGGTAGAGCATCACGTTGCCAACGTGAGGGTCGTGAGTTCAATCCTCATCACCCGCTCCAAATAC
>CALZHX010000277.1 GCA_945787435.1 uncultured Woeseiaceae bacterium | reverse complement strand
ACGCCGCGATTTTTCGGATCAAGGTGATGACCCGGCATTCCCGTGGCTCGGTTGCGATATCGCCGACAATGAAAACCACGACGCCATTTTTGTCATCGGGTCGAGTCTGCGCCAGGAAGCACCGATCATCGCGCACCGCGTCCGCAAGGCGGCGCAGGCCGGAGCGAGTGTCAGTTTCGCAAGCAGTGAAAAACATGAGTATTTCTTTGCTGTAGACACGTACCTGTCTGGCGCGGGTTTGGCGGAGTTGCTCTCCGGCGCTGGCATCAAGGACGTAGCAACATCACTCAAGAAGGCGGACAATGCGCTTGTTCTGCTCGGTAATGTTGCGGGTCGTCACGAGGCATTCGCTACCGTGCGGGCATTGGCCGCCGATATCGCCAAAGCGGCCGGGGCGAAGCTCGGCACGCTTTCGCCGGGGGCAAACAGCGCGGGCTTGAGCCTGGCCGGTGTGTTACCTCAACCAGAAGGGCTGCATGCGGGCGCCATGCTCGACGAGTCACTCGACGCCGTCGTGCTTCTGAACATTGAACCCGACGCTAATGTGTTTTCGGTTAACAAAGCTGTTGAGAAACTTGGCAAGCAGGAATTTGTCGTTGCTTTGACCGCATTCGATTCGCCCGCTCTGCGCGAGGCGGCCGACCTGTTACTGCCTGTCGGGACATTTGCCGAAACATCCGGTACCTACGTCAATGTGGCAGGCACCTGGCAAAGCTTTGCAGGTGTGGCGAGTCCGGTCGGCCAGTCACGGCCCGCCTGGAAAGTCCTGCGTGTTCTCGGCAATCTCATAGAAGCAGCAGATTTTGATTACCTAACATCTGAAGATGTTCGCGACGAACTCACCGCGCTGCTCGGCGATGTCGAGCCATCGAGTTACTGCGGCAAGACACGGCCCGCGAAGCTGAATGGTGAGGACGCACCTGAAGCCGAGATTGATGTGTCGATCTACTCGGTGGATGGCCTGGTGCGACGCGCTACCGCACTGCAGATGACGGTTGCAGGAAAGAGAGAAGCCGGGGGCGAGGATTGATGGAATTCTTCGCCAACCTGGTTCCAAACTTTGTCTGGGATATCTGGAACTCCCTGCCACCGCTCGTGCAATACCTGACTATTGTCACGTGGAAGATCCTGTTCGTCACGATTGGTGTCATCCTGATCGTCGCATTCTCGACCTACTTCGAGCGCAAGGTTATCGGCAGCATGCAGGCGCGTGTTGGTCCCAACAGGGTTGGTCCGCTGGGCCTCGGACAGCCGTTCGCGGACGTCATCAAACTCCTGATCAAGGAAGTCATCGTGCCAGCGAAGTCGAACAGGTTCCTGTTCGTGATCGCTCCGTTGCTGACCTTGATTCCTGCGCTCGCGACGTGGGCCGTTATTCCGCTGAATGACTGGTACGTAATCGCTGACATCAATGCGGGTCTTCTGTACGTGCTGGCGCTCACGTCGGTTGGCGTTTACGGCGTTATCCTGGCCGGTTGGGCTACGAACTCGAAATATGCATTTCTCGGCGCCATGCGGTCTGCGGCACAGATCGTTGCCTACGAGATCGCGATGGGATTTGCGCTGGTCGGGATCCTGATGGCCGCAGGCAGCCTCAACCTTGGCGATATCGTGCGTGCCCAGGGCGGCGGCTTTTTGAACTGGTTTTGGTTGCCATTGTTTCCGTTGTTCCTCGTCTACTGGATTTCCGGTGTAGCCGAGACCAATCGTGCGCCGTTTGATGTTGCCGAGGGTGAGTCCGAGATCGTCGCAGGCTTTCACGTTGAGTACTCGGGCGTAGCGTTCGCGCTGTTCTTCCTTGCCGAATACGCCAACATGGTCCTGATTTCAACCCTGACGGCCATCTTCTTCCTGGGCGGTTGGGCGTCGCCGTTTGAAGGACTCGCGTTTCTTGAGCAGTATCACGACCTGCCGTTGATTGGCTGGGTATTCGGCGGCGGTTTCCCGTGGTTGTTCATCAAGATGTGCTTTTTCATGTACACGTTCTTCTGGTTGCGCGCGACCTTCCCACGCTATCGCTATGACCAGATCATGCGCCTGGGCTGGAAAGTGTTCATTCCGATAACAATTATCTGGATCGTCGTTGAAGGCGCGATGGCATGGTTCGAAGTCGGGCCCTGGGCCGGGTTGACAGGTTAGGGGCAGATGCGATGAACAGAATGATGTCTTACGTTAAAACGTTCGCCCTCTGGGAGCTTCTCAAGGGTCTGTCCGTTACGCAGCGCAATTTCTTCAGGAAGAGCGTCACGCTCGAATATCCGGATGAAAAGACGCCGCAATCGCCGCGTTTCCGTGGCTTGCATGCGCTGCGACGCTATCCGAACGGCGAGGAACGCTGCATCGCGTGCAAACTTTGTGAGGCAGTTTGTCCTGCGCTCGCGATCACGATTGAGTCGAATGTCGGCGAAGATGGCACGCGGCGAACGAGTCGTTACGACATCGACCTGTTCAAGTGTATTTACTGTGGTTTTTGCGAAGAGGCGTGCCCGGTCGACGCAATCGTTGAAACACGCTTGCACGAGTACCACATGGAAGCACCGGGCGAGAACATCATGACGAAAGATAAACTGCTTGCAGTCGGCGAGAAGTACGACGCAATGATCTCGGCTGACAAAGCAGCGGACGCGAAGTACCGGTAGGGCGCACGATGCTATTTCAGGCCATTCTTTTTTACCTGTTTTCAGCCGTCTTGATCGGTGCGGCACTCGGTGTCGTATTCTCACGCAATCCGGTGCATGCCGTTATGTTCCTGGTGCTGACTTTCTTCCAGAGTGCGATGTTGTGGTTGCTGGCAGAGGCGGAGTTCCTGGCCATCGTACTGGTGCTGGTCTATGTCGGCGCCGTCATGGTGCTGTTCCTGTTCGTCGTCATGATGCTCGATATCAACGTGGAGTCGATCCAGCGCGGGCTGACTCGATACGCCCCATTGGCAATCGGCGTCGCTCTCATCATGGCCATTGAGCTTGTTCAGCTAATCTGGATGCGCAGCCAGGCTGATGCTATGGCAACGGCTTTTGCGCCGTACCCGGAAGGCTATTCGAACACCAAGGCCCTGGGCTCGGTGTTGTACACAGAGCATGTGTATGCCTTTGAGATTGCTGCGGTCATCCTGTTGCTGGCAATCGTTGCCGCAATAACGCTGACGATGCGCAAGCGTCCCGGGCTCAAGGCACAGAACATTTCCGCGCAGGTCGCCGTTCGCGCCAAAGACCGCATCCGTGTGGTCAAGATGGACGCGGAGAAGAAGCAATGATTGGTTTGCAACATTACCTGACCCTGTCCGCGATGCTGTTTGTGCTGAGCATTGCCGGAATTGTCATCAACCGCCGTAACCTGATTCTGCTGCTGATGTGCATCGAGCTGATGTTGCTCGCTGTGAACTTCAACTTCATCGCGTTCTCACGGCACCTGGGTGACGATACCGGACAGGTCTTCGTCTTCTTTATCCTGACTGTCGCTGCCGCTGAGGCGGCGATCGGTCTCGCGATTCTCGTCGTGCTGTTCCGCAACCGGCGCTCGATTAACGTACAAGAACTCAACACGATGAAGGGTTAGTAAGGAATGCTCAACTACTACCTCATCATCGTACTTGCACCGCTTGCGGCGGCCATCGTCGCCGGGCTGTTCGGCAAGCAGATCGGCCGGGCGGGCTCTCACTGGATAACGATCCTGGCCGTCGGCCTGTCGTGCGCACTGTCGATGCTGGTTCTCAGGAACATGCTTTGGGGCGGTGCGCCCTCCGAGAACATCAGTCTCTACACGTGGGCCGTCACTGACGGGCTGCGCATGGAGGTCGGCTTCCTCGTCGACCGCCTCACGGCGCTAATGATGGCCGTGGTTACCTTCGTTTCGTTCATGGTGCACATCTACACGGTTGGCTACATGCGCGACGATCCGGGTTACGAGCGCTTCTTCAGCTTCATCTCGCTGTTCACCTTCTCGATGCTGATGCTCGTCATGTCCAACAACTTCCTGCAGCTGTTCTTCGGTTGGGAGGCTGTCGGTCTCGTGTCGTATTTATTGATCGGCTTCTGGTTCAAACGCGAGTCGGCGATATTCGCCAATTTCAAGGCGTTTCTCGTCAACCGCGTCGGCGATTTCGGATTCATCCTGGGTATCTCGGGCGTTGTCATGTTCGCCGGTTCACTCGACTACGCCGAGGTGTTTGCGAGCGCAGACCAGATTGCGGGCCAGAATATTGAATTGTTCCCGGGCTCTCCCTGGAACGCGATGACGGTTGTATGCATCCTGCTGTTTATCGGCGCGATGGGTAAATCGGCGCAGGCACCGCTGCACGTCTGGCTGCCGGACTCGATGGAAGGCCCAACGCCGATTTCGGCGTTGATTCATGCTGCAACGATGGTCACGGCCGGCATATTCATGGTCGCCCGCATGTCTCCGCTGTTCGAATTGTCCGAGACAGCACTTGCGGTGGTAATCATTATCGGTGCCATTACGGCATTCTTCATGGGCTTGCTCGGTATCGTGCAGAACGACATCAAGCGGGTTGTTGCTTACTCGACATTGTCCCAGCTTGGTTATATGACCGTGGCGCTCGGGGCATCGGCATACAGCGCCGCAATCTTCCACCTGATGACGCACGCCTTTTTCAAAGCGTTGCTATTCCTTGCGGCGGGCTCGGTCATTATCGCAATGCATCACGAGCAGGACATTCGCAAGATGGGCGGGCTGAAGAAGTACATGCCGATCACTTACTGGACGGCGCTTATCGGTTCGCTCGCATTAATAGGCTTCCCGGGCAGTGGCGGGTTCTTTTCGAAAGACCTGCTCATCGAGGCCGTGCACGAGTCGCACTGGGAGGGGCAGGGCGCAATTTACTGGATCGCCTACCTGAGTGTGCTGCTCGGTGTGTTCGTAACAGCGCTGTACACGTTCCGTATGTTCTTCCTGGTGTTCCACGGCGAAGAACGTATGGACGCCGAGACCAAATCCCACTTACACGAGACACCGTGGGTCGTGACGGTGCCGTTGATATTGCTGGCTATTCCATCTGCCGTTATCGGCTGGTACGCGGTCGAGGCTGTGCTGTTTGGTGGCTACTTCGGCGATGCGATCGAAGTGACTCAACGTCACGATGTGCTCGGCCGCATGGCTGCGGACTGGCACGGCAGCAAGGGTCTCGTTACGCACGCGATTCAGACTCCAATATTCTGGCTGGCAGCGGCCGGTGTTTTCACCGCATGGCTTCTGTACCTGAAGCGTCCCGATATTCCGGCGACAATTCAAAGCAAGGTTACCGGTCTCTACAACCTGCTCGATCGCAAATACTACATGGACGATCTCTATATCAAGGGATTCGCAGCGTGGGGGCGTAGCATCGGTAACCTCCTCTGGAAGAAGGGAGACGAACTCATCATTGATGGTGTCATTGTTAATGGCACCGCGAATTCAATCGGCAAACTCGCAGGTGTTATGCGGCAAATTCAGACGGGCTACCTCTACACCTATGCTTTTGCAATGATCATTGGATTGACCATGCTGCTTAGCTGGCTGATCTGGTTCAGGTAGGGGCGGAAATGGACTTCTCGCACAGCTTACTCAGCATCCTGATCTGGCTCCCGATCATCGGCGGCATCGGGCTGCTCGCGATTGGGGATGACGAGGACACGACATCATCGCGTTCCAGCACGATGCGCATCGTTGCGCTGGGCATGTCGCTGTTGACGCTGGTGCTGAGTATCGGTCTCTACAAGTGGTTCGATAACGATACGGGTGCGATGCAATTTGTCGAACGCTTTAGCTGGATACCGGCACTTGACGTCTGGTACTACCTCGGTGTGGATGGCATCTCGGCGCCGCTGATTCTGTTGACGACGTTTATCACACCATTGGTCGTAATCGCTGGCTGGGATTCCATCAAAACACGGCCTGCGCAGTACTTCGCGGCGTTCCTGATTCTCGAAGGCCTGATGATAGGCGTGTTCTCGGCGCTCGACGGACTCCTGTTCTACGTGTTCTGGGAGGCCATGCTGATACCGATGTTCCTGATTATCGGTGTCTGGGGCGGGCAGCGACGCATCTATGCAACCCTGAAGTTCTTCCTGTACACATTTCTCGGCTCCGTGCTGATGCTGGTCGCATTCATTTACCTGTACGGCCAGGCAGGAAGCTTCGATCTGTTCGAGTTCATGAATGTGCCGCTGTCGATGACGGCGCAGAAACTGATCTTCATCGCCTTCCTGCTCGCGTTTGCGGTCAAGGTGCCGATGTGGCCGGTGCACACATGGTTGCCGGATGCGCACGTTGAAGCGCCGACAGGCGGCTCCGTCATCCTGGCAGCCATCATGTTGAAGATGGGCGGCTACGGCTTCCTACGTCTGTCCCTGCCGATCGTTCCCGATGGCAGTGCGTACTTCTCTGGCCTGGTAATCGCGTTATCGCTGATTGCTATTGTCTACATCGGCTTCGTCGCGCTGATGCAAAAAGACATGAAGAAGCTCATCGCCTATTCGTCGATCGCGCATATGGGATTCGTGACGCTCGGCTTCTTCCTGATGTGGTCAATCGCGGCCAGCAGCGGGGCAGGGCTTGGCATGACCGGCGGCATGATCCAGATGGTGTCGCACGGCCTGATATCAGGCGCCATGTTCCTCTGCGTCGGCGTTCTTTATGACCGTATGCACAGCCGGCAAATCGCCGACTACGGCGGTGTCGCGAATACGATGCCCAAGTTCACCGCATTCATGGTGTTGTTTTCGATGGCCAACGCAGGCCTTCCTGGTACCTCAGGATTCGTCGGCGAGTTCATGGTCATCATTGCCAGCTTCAAGGCCAATTTCTGGTATGCGTTCCTGGCGGCTTCGACCCTGGTGCTTGGCGCCGCGTACACGCTGTGGATGGTCAAGCGTGTGTTGTATGGCGAGGTAGCCAACAACAAGGTTGCAGAACTTCAGGACCTGAATCAGCGCGAGTTCATTGTGTTGGGGGTCCTTGCAATAGCCGTATTGCTCCTGGGCCTTTGGCCGGCGCCGCTTGTCGATATGATGAACGTAACGATTGAACAATTGCTGCAGCAGGCGGGGCACTCGAAGCTCTGATGGGTCACGCTATGGACACGACGGCATACATTTCAGCTGCACCGGAGATGACTCTTTTGGGCCTCATCTGCGTCGTGCTGATTGCGGATTTGTTTGTCGATGACGAACATCGCGTGGCGACGTTCTGGATGGCGATCGTCTCTCTGGGCATTACATTGTGGGTGCTGGCCGCTACCGCGCCGTTGGAGCCGACCATCGTCTTTAGCGGCGCGTACATCAGCGATGCCTTGTCGCAGATACTTAAAGTGACCGCTACCGGGTTCGTGGCCGTCGTCTTCCTGTATTCGCGCGATTATCTGCGTGCGAACGATCTGCACAAGGGCGAGTTCTACGTGCTCGGGCTTGTCGGTCTGCTTGGCATGAAGATCATGATCTCGGCCAACAGCCTGCTGACGATGTACCTGGGGCTCGAGACACTTGCGCTGTCGCTCTATGCGCTGGTTGCCATAGATCGCAACAATGCCACGTCGGCTGAGTCGGCGATGAAGTACTTCGTACTGGGCGCCATTGCATCCGGCGCATTGCTCTATGGCATTTCGTGGGTGTACGGCGTGACCGGCACGATCATGCTGGACGAGATCGCTGCCGTGATTGCTGCGGATCCGGGGGTGAACAGCTTGCCGCTCTGGTTCGGCCTGGCTTTCCTGATTGTCGGCATCGCGTTCAAGTTCGGTGCGGTGCCGTTTCACATGTGGCTGCCGGACGTTTACCAGGGCGCGCGCACGCCGGTAACCCTGTACATCGCTTCTGCACCGAAACTCGCGGCCCTGGCATTCGCGATTCGTGTTCTCGTAGATGGCCTGGGTGGCCTGCATGAGGTCTGGGCAGACATGATCATGGTTGTCGCCGTGCTGTCATTACTCGTCGGTAACGTCATTGCCATTGCCCAGACCAACATCAAACGCATGCTGGGTTACTCGACCATCGCCCACGTCGGTTTCATTCTATTGGCGATATTTTGCGGTACCGAGAAAGGCAATGCGGCGGCCTTGTTCTACACATTGACCTATATCGTCGCTGCAGCAGGTGCATTCGGCATCATCATATTGCTCAGCCGACGCGGTTATGACGCCGAGAACCTGTCTGACTTCAAAGGTCTCAATGCGCGCAGTCCGTGGTTCGCAATGATGATGATGTTCCTGATGTTCAGCATGGCCGGTGTGCCACCATTCATCGGCTTTTTCGGCAAGCTGAACGTCATCGATGCAGTCCTGAGCTCGGGCTACCCGGGGCTGGCCGTCCTGATGGTCGTGGCGTCGGTCGTCGGTGCGTATTACTACCTCAGGGTCGTCTGGTACATGTACTTCGAAGAGGCTGAAGACCAGGCTGTGCTGCAGGCCAACAACGATACACGGCTGGTTTTGAGTCTGAATGGCGTCGCCGTTCTGGCCCTCGGAATCGCCCCTGGTTGGCTGTGGGCCCTTTGCACTGCGATATTCGCGTCTCAATAAGGGCATCCTGTGGCCGCTCAACGACAAGGTCCTCTCGCGACCCGTCTTGT
>CALZHX010000276.1 GCA_945787435.1 uncultured Woeseiaceae bacterium | reverse complement strand
CACTCTGTTGTCCCGACGTCGTGCCCCAACTGATGCTCGATATCGGGTCGCCGTTGGTGATGGCCGGATCGCCAGGCTGGGATCCTGGCATATTGTCTACCGGGTCGTACCAGAAGCCGTTAACCGACTGAATCGTGATTTCAGCCGCCTGTGCGCCGGCTGCGCCGAACAGCAGTATCGCGCAGGCGAGCAAACGGCTCAGGATCGGGGTCACCGGCCTGATGCGAGACTGTTCCTGTGTCTGGGCTGTCGTGTTAGCCAATGTCCCGACTGCGCTCCATGCAAGTTGGCACTATGACTGATGCAGCGAAAGGCTTAGTTGATCTGGATCACAGATCGTGCGCGCACATTCGGCTCGAGGGTCGATCGCGGCAACCCTTACGGCTGAAGGGCTTCAGCGGTAGCGTCAGAAAAAAATCGGGGTCCGTCACACCACTTATGTAGACCCAATCGGCCAAAAACCGCACGAAACGCGGATTATGTTTAACAGGGCTGAATCAGCCCGCAGGCAGGAAGTCGATCGGGTAGATGATCGTGACGGCGACGATGTCTTCCTTGGCGCCGAAATCAAATGTACGCACGCGCGTAACGACCTGCTCGGCCAGCGCGGCGGCGTCCATTGAGGACGAATGCAGCTCGCACATGGACACCGTGCCGTCCGGTTCGATCGTCAGCTTCAGCACCAGTTGACCGCGCAGTGTTGGGTCGTAGCGCAGCTCGCGCTTGTAAAGCCGGTACAGTTCCGCCTTGTAGCGGTCGAACACAATTTGTATTTCCTCGTCCGTGCGTCCGGCCGCAGCACCCGAGGCCAATGGCCGGTTGGGACCGTCGCCGCCGCCGATAGAACTTGCGACTCGCGTTAACTGCACACTCGCAACGCCATCGCCGCCATTGCCGCCGAAATCACGGCTGTAGTCCGCAAGATTGATGCCGCCGCTGGACCCTGGCGCCGTGGTCGTGACCATCATGCGCTCTGGCCGGCCGGTCATTTCTGCGCCGGCACTACTTACGTCTGCGTCCAGACCGAGTTGCGCCGTCGGCCGTATCTGCGCCCGGCTGGCGAAGCTGTCCTTGAACGCGAGTATGCCCTTGGACTTAACTTGCTCGCGGGTATTCGGTTCCTCTGCAACCTGTGGCGTGTCTGTCGAGACCGGCAGCGCTTCATCCGGCAAGTCCTCGACGAGTTCGGGCTCAGGCTCGGGAATTTCTTCGTCCGGGATCTCCGGCTCCGGCAAGGGTGGCGGGGGCGGCGGCAGCGCTCGCTCCTGGCGCACCAGCCGTGCGACCCGCTCCGGCAGCTCCAGTTCCTTCTGCTGCTCACGAATCGGGATCGCGATGGTGCTGATCATCAGTGCGATGGCGAGGGACGCAGCCAGTGAACTGGCCAGCGAGCGCCGGAAGCGCCGGTCTTCTTCGCAGCCCCTGGCCCAGGGCATGATCTGCGTGTGTTTGTGTTTGGGTTCTTCGCTGTCCTCGCGTTCCACAATCCATTCGTAGCGATTGTTCTCCTGCTGCTCGACGATGTCCTTCAAATCGTAATGCAGGCAATCAAGTTCGACGTTGCGCTGCTCGATGTCTTCGACAAGCGCGTCGCGGCGATTCTCTACTTCGACGATCGCCTCGTGGTATTTGCCGATCTGCGACCGGGCATGGTCGAGATGCGCTGCCTTGCGCTCGCTTGAGACATGGTCCCAGAACAAGTGACCCACATCGAGCTCGTCGAGCTCTTCGAGCGAGGCACAAATCTGTTCGAGCTTCTGGTAGGTGTCGTGATCCTGGGCCAGCGCCAGCAACTCGATATCGATCGCCTCGAGGTCCGCGCCGAGACTATTGAGGTCACTCTCCGAGCGACTGACCTGCTCCCGGACTGACTGTTCCAAATTTGTTAGGGCTGAGCTCACGGTGAATCTCGCATCCTTGCGCTATTGGTTCGCTGCGATCTGCGCCGGCTTCTGGATGACGGCGAGCGACACGTTTTCGTAACCCTCGCCGGTACAGGCTGACATGACTTTACGGACCACGATAAAGGGCACGGACTTGTCCGCGAGGATGGTAACTTCCTGGCTATCCGCGACAGCGAGCGTCGACGGGCCTATGATTCTCTCCTTGATCTCCGCCAGCCTTGCGGCGAGTGGGTCCAGTGATGCCTCCTTGTCCTCGAGGATGTCGGCCACATACGCGACAATCTGACCTTGTACGATAACGTCTTCCGGGCTGACCGAAATGACGACGGTTTCGCGTGGCTTGGATTCTTCAAACGACTCCGGCAGCCTGACGTCCTTCGGTGACTCGATAAGCTCCACCGATCCCGAATTGATCAGCAGGAAGAAAACGAGAATGGTGAAGACGTCCATCAGCGACGTCAGGTTCATTTTCGTAATCTTCACGCGGTTGCGTGACATGCGCTTGATGCGACGGCTGTTTCTCACGGTGCGTCTCCTACCGAAACATCCGAAAACAATGCGACGAGTTCGACTTGCGGTTCGCCTTCCGCAAATTCCTCACCCTCTGCTTTCTCGATGGGCACTTCGACGCTGCGCACGATGTCCATGACCCGGATCAGGTAGTCATAGGGAATCTGCGCCTCCATGAGCACTGCTGCCGACTCTTGTGCCGGATAGTTCTGCTTGAGCTCGACCATGTAATCGGACAGCGTGTCGAGATCGAACTCTTCGTCCTCGTTCGGAATGGTCGCGATCACCTGCCTGCCATTGCTGATTTCGATGCCGGCCTCGCGAACGATGACTTCGGGCGTGAATGCCGCATCATTGCTCGGCGGGCCACCGGCCGAACTGGGGAGGTTGAGCTCCACGATCGTCACCCGGGAAAACACCGCCGTGATCAGCAGGAACGGTATGAGCACCACCATCAGGTTAAGGAAGGTGGTGACGTCAAGTTCGTGCGCAGGCTTGGTGCGACGCTTGTAGTGATGCCGCCTTGCCATCGTCGTTACGCCGCCGCAGTCTCTGCCATGCGCTTCGAGCGTCTCGAGAAGACATTGAGCGCCTTGACCGTTGCCATCTCCAGGCTGTCGACGATATCGCCGGTCTTGCTGGTCAGGACGGCATGCACGACGAGCAGCGGAATGGCCACCATCAGGCCGAATGCGGTCGTGTTCATTGCCACCGAGATACTGGCTGACAGCAGGTCAGCCTTTTCGGCCGGGTTGGCGTTGGCCACTGCCGTAAATGCCTGGATCAGGCCCATAATCGTGCCCAGCAGACCGAGTAATGTCGCAATGCTCGAGGCGAGAGCGACGTACGGCGTACGTTTTTCGAGGCGCGGCACGATTTCCATCATGCTCTCCTCCATCGCAATCTCGATATCCTCGCGCCGGCGCACGGCGCCCTGCAACGACAAACCCATGTTGAGTACCTGCGAGATCGTTGATTCATCCTCGCTGGTCATATCACGGGCCTCGTCGAACTGGCCTTCGGTCAGCAAGGGCTGCACTTTTTCCCAGACAACGCGGTTCTTGTTGGTGACGATCGACAGCGTGATATAGCGTTCGACTGAGATCGCGACCCCGAAGGCGAAAACGAGCAGTATCGGGTACATGAAGAGACCGCCCGATGCGAAGAAACTTACAATCGAATAAAAGAAATCCATTTTGTTGATCCTCAGTTTGACTTATTTGCCCGCATTTGGCCGCAGACGACACCAAGAATAGAGGCAGATCAGTGCTTTAGGTGTGACGCAGCGCACGTTCACGCATTATGTCTGTTCACCTGACCGTATTTGGTAAAAGCGCAGCT
>CALZHX010000275.1 GCA_945787435.1 uncultured Woeseiaceae bacterium | reverse complement strand
GCGTCGTCATCGACGACGAGTACCTGAAGGGGAGCATTTGCGCTCATGTGTCATCCCTGAGTGGCAGCACGAGTCTGGCGCAAGCGCCGCCACCATCACGTGGTTCCAGAGCTACCCTGCCCTGGTGTTGCTTTGCGATGTCGCGCACGAGCGAAAGCCCGAGCCCGCTGCCGCGCCTCTTCGTGCTGACGTACGGTTCGAACGCGCGGTCGCGCAAGTCATCGGCGATTCCGTGCCCGCGATCCAATACTTCCAGCACCGCCGTTCCGTCTTCCTGCCGCGTCTGCACCTCCACCCGACCGCCATCAGGGCTCGCCTCACACGCGTTCAAGAGCAGATTGTGAATCAGGCGCGACAGTAGCAGAGAATCGGCTCGAACCGGCAGTGCCGGCCCTTTGGGCTCATCGATCGTGTGCAGCCTTCCGCTGCCGTTCGCGCCCTCGAGGGTAAGCTACTTTAGCAATCCGCTGTTCTCCGCCTCGAGCCTGAGCAATGCCTCCTTCGTGTCGAGCCCGCCGCCGAATCCTGTCAGATCTCCGCTACTACCAATGACACGGTGACACGGGACGATGATTGGTATTGGATTGCGACCATTGGCGGCTCCAACGGCACGCATGGCTTTCGGGCGGCCGATTCGTTCTGCAATATCGCCGTAGGACGTCGTCTCGCCGTAAGGAATGCGCTGCAATTCCTGCAGAACCTGTACCTGGAAATCCGTACCCGAAAGATGCAACGGCAGGTCAAAGTCTTTGCGCTCGCCTGCAAAGTACTCTTCGAGTTGTTGCCGGGCAGCCACAAACGGTTTCTCGTTGAATATCCAGTCAGGCTCGGGGTCGTGCCGCATCTTGCCTTGCGGGAAACCGATAAGGCTGAGTCCTTCGTCGTCCCCGGCCAGCAGCAGGTCACCTATCGGCGAGTTCAGGTAGCAGTAGTACATCTCTTATCCTCCGGAACCCGGTAATGAGTTCCATAACAACAATGCCGCGTACGAGCGCCATGGACGCCATGACTCCGCGCGTTTTTTAAGTTGGGCAGGGCTGATAACCTCAGCGCCGCCCATCGCCTTGATCAGGCCAAGATCGGACGCCGGGAAAGCGTCGGGGTATTTCAGCGCCCGCATTGCAACGTACTCTGCGGTCCACTCGCCTATGCCACGCATTGTGATCAGTCGCTGGCAAAATTCCCGGGGATCCTGAGCGTTGTCGAAACTGATCTCACCATTCACCACGGCACGCGCCACGCGCCGGATCGTTTCCGCCCGACTCGTCACCAGGCCCATGTTATTGAGGCGCGCCCGTGCGAGTTTCTCTGGCGTCGGAAACAGGTGACCCAGATCGAGGGCTCCTGCCCTCGCGACAAGTGAGGCCGGAGTTACGACCTTTGCGCCGTACCGTGAAGCGATCCGCCCCGCCAGTGTTGTCGCTGCTTTAACGGATACCTGCTGACCAAGGATCGCGCGCACAGTCAATTCAAAACCGTCCCATGCGCCGGGCACGCGAACCCCGGGGAAACGTCGTGCTATGCCTTGCAGCTTTTTGTCGGCGGCCAGCACACCTTGAATCTCGGTAACCGGCGCGTCCAGATCGAGCATCTCCCGCGCGCGCTGCACCACATGGAATATCTGCGGCGTCTCGATGCCATGCAGCAATAACGACACGCTATCTCTTTTGTCGTCATGTCCACACTCGATCACGCCGGGCTGCCCATTGATGATGATCGTGCGCAAGTAGGTGTTAGCAGTGACCTGCTCGACGCCGGGCGTCGCGCGCGCCGCGAAAAAGCCGAGCATCGCCTCCCAGTCAAACGGTCTGCTGTAGCCCAGTCGCACAGCCAGGGCCGTGTTGCTGTCGAACGCATCATCACTGGTCCTGCGCAGCTCACGTGGCGTTCGGCCGTACGTCCGCCGGAACGCGTCATTGAATCGACGCACGCTGCCGTATCCGGCTGCCGTCGCGATATGCGCCATTGGCAACCTGGTCTGATCGATCAGGCGTTTTGCGAAGTGCAGCCGCTGCGTGTGTGCAACGGCAAGCGGTGACGCACCGAGATGCGCGGTGAACAGGCGTCGCAGATGCCGGCTGGTTACGCCGAGGCGATCAGCCAGTTGCTCGATCGATCCATCATCGAGTGCGCCACCGGCAATCAGTCGCAGACCTCTTTGCACCGTTGTGGATGTACCATTCCAGGCCGGTGTGCCGGGAGCACATTCAGGCCTGCAGCGCAGGCACGGGCGGTAGCCGGCCTCGCTTGCAGCCGCGGCACTCGGGTAGAACGTGACGTTTTCGGTTTTCGGAGCAACCGCTGGACAAATCGGACGGCAATAAATGCCGGTCGTTTTGACGCCTACGAAGAAACGCCCGTCGAAGCGTGCATCGCGCGACAGGCGCGCGCGTTCATAGATATCGTGCTGTTGCATACGGCAAGTATACGCCGGGGCGCAACACAAACTAGCCAGAATCGGACCCTAACCGCGCAGGCCTGAAATCGTGCTCTCAGGACTGGGGCATACTGTGACCAGCCCTATTTATCCAGCCCACCGACGCACATGTATTTGATCTCAAGGTAGTCATCGAGACCGTACTTCGATCCTTCGCGGCCCTGACCGGATTCCTTTACGCCACCAAAGGGTGCCATCTCATTCGAAATGATGCCCTCGTTGATACCGACGATTCCGTACTCGAGGCCTTCACCGACGCGCCAGATCCGACCGACATCACGGGAATAGAAGTAACAGGCCAGGCCGAATTCCGTATCGTTCGCCATCGCGATGGCTTCTTCCTCGGTCTTGAATTTGAAGAGCGGCGCAATCGGTCCGAATATCTCTTCGCGAAATACGCGCATTTCATCGCTGACGTCGGTAAGTACGGTGGGCTCAACAAAGCATTCACCCAGATCTGAACGGCTGCCGCCCGCTGCAACGCTCGCCCCCTTGGCCACGGCATCCTCAACGAACTGAATCACATCGTTCGCAGCACCTTCATTGATGAGTGGACCAACGTTGACGCCTTCATCCGCGCCATTACCCATCTTGAGATTCGACATCGCCACCATGAGTTTTTCGGCGAACTCGTCGTAGACCCCTTCCTGCACCAGGATTCGATTTGCGCATACACAAGTCTGACCTGCATTGCGGAACTTGCAGATCATTGCGCCTTTGACCGCCTCATCCAGATCCGCATCGTCAAACACGATGAATGGCGCATTCCCGCCGAGCTCCATTGAAGTGCGCTTGACGGTTTCCGCACACTGCTGCATCAACATCTTGCCGACCGGCGTTGACCCGGTGAATGTCAATTTGCGGACGATTGGATTGCCTGTCATTTCGGCTCCAATCTCCGCCGTAATACCACCTAGCACATTAATGACGCCGGCGGGCACACCGGCGCGCTCGGCCAGTTCCGCAAAGGCGAACGCAGACAATGGCGTTTCGTTGGCTGGCTTGCACACGACCGTACAGCCCGCTGCAAGCGCCGGCGCGATCTTGCGTGTCAACATGGCATTCGGAAAGTTCCAGGGCGTGATACAAGCAACAACACCAACCGGTTGCTTTATGACGACGACGCGTTTGTCATCGGATGGCGACGGAATCGTGTCACCGTAAATACGCTTGGCTTCTTCGGCAAACCATTCAATGTATGCCGCGCCATACGCGATCTCGCCGCGGGATTCGGCCAGCGGCTTGCCTTGCTCTGCGGTAAGAATCTGTGCGAGATCCTCCTGCGCTTCCATCATCAGGTTGAACCACTTACGCAGGATTGCGGCACGTTCCTTTGCGGGCTTCTTGCGCCAGATCACCTGGGCTTTTTCCGCAGCTTCAATCGCGCGACGAGTCTCGGCAGTACCACACTTGGCGATATCCGCGATCACCTCACCGGTCGCCGGATTGATAACCGGATGCGTCTCACCGCTATCCGCGTCGATCCATTGACCGTCAACGTAAGCCTTCGTCTTAAGAAGGGCTTTGTCTGAAATCTGCATTCTGGCCATGACTCCCGATAATTGAATTTGGGGTCGGCCAGTATGAATACTGCGACCCGCCGGCACAATGCCGCCCGGCGGGTCGCAGCAAGTTGACTACGCTGCCTTTTCGGTTTCCGATTCCAGCCACGCTTGCAGATCGTCCGAGCCGCCGATGTGCTGGCCATCAACAAACACCTGCGGATACGAGGTCGCGTTCGCTACAGCACGAAGCGTCCGGTCCGTGTAGTCGCGATTAAGAACGAGCTCCTCAAATTCGATTCCGGCATCGCGCAACAGCCCCTTGGCACGTGCACAGAACGGGCAGCCGGGGCGCGAGAAAATGGTCACATCGTGCGGCGCCTTGGCGTTCGGATCGAGGTACCCGAGCATTGTGTCCGCATCGGAGACACCGAACGGGTCGCCAGGAACCTCCTCCTCGACGAACATTTTCTCAACGACGCCGTCACGAACAAGCATCGAGTAGCGCCAGGAGCGCTTTCCAAAGCCCAGGTCTTCTTTCCCGACGAGTAGCCCCATACCATCCGTAAAATCGCCATTACCATCGGGCAGGAACGTCACACGGTCAGCATTCTGGCTCCGCTTCCACTCATCCATTACGAATGCGTCGTTTACTGACACACAGATCACCTCGTCCACGCCATTGGCACTGAGCACAGGTTCGAGTTGGTTGTAACGCGGCACATGCGATGACGAGCAAGTTGGTGTAAATGCGCCAGGCAGGGAAAAGACAACAACGGTCTTGCCGGCGAAAACCTCGTCACTCGTCAGGTCGACCCACTCGTGATCGCGACGCGTACGAAATGTGACACTCGGAACCCTGTTACCTTCCATGTTCTTGAACATTGGTTTCTCCTCGTTTGAAACTAAATCAGACCAGCATGCGTCGGTGCATCCAGGTCTCCTGATGTGATGGCGATAGTCTAAGATTCGATATCTATTAAATAAAATGGTTTAATTCGCTCGTTATTTCCTATTTTTTCGAATCATGAGATTACCCAGCACCAAGCAACTCCAATACTTCGCTGCGCTCGCTGACAAGCAGCATTTCGGCCAGGCCGCGGAAGCCTCGCACGTCTCGCAGTCAGCGTTCAGCAATGCGATCAAGGAACTCGAAGCTGTGCTCGACGCGCAACTGGTCGACCGGACGAACCGGCAGGTCACGATTACCGCCGCCGGCCAGGACATCGCGATACAAGCACGGCTGGTGCTTCGCGATATTGAACAGCTGGTGGATATGGCGGCCCAGGGCAGGCAACCTTTAACCGGGGATCTGCGCCTTGGCGTTATTCCGACTATCGCGCCGTTCCTGTTGCCACGCGTTCTGCCAAAGCTCAGGCGACAGCATCCAAAATTACGCCTCTACCTTATCGAGGATCAGACACAACGCATCGTGCAACGCCTGATCGACGGTGACCTGGACGTCCTGCTGCTCGCATTACCCTGGGAGATGCGTGGCGTCGAAACTGAGGTTCTGTTTAATGACCGTTTTTGCCTGGCCACGCGAAAAGGCACTGCCTGGGTCGATCCCGAAAATTACCGTTTTGACCGCCTGGCTGCGGACAGCATTCTGCTGCTCGAGGATGGCCATTGCCTCAGGGACCATGCGCTTGCAGCGTGCCGAATTCGCAGCACGCAGAAAGTGCAGCCGTTCGCTGCCAGCAGCCTTTTGACACTGGTCGAAATGGTCGACGCCGACATGGGCATCTCGTTCCTGCCAGAAATAGCCGTCGGATCTGCCCTGCTGAGAAATACGCAGGTCGAGATGCATCCACTCAGTGACCGAAGTCATCGGAAAATCGGCCTCGCCTGGCGCAAAGGCAGCAATCGCGGCGAAGAGTTCAGGCTACTGGGTTCGTTCCTGAAAGAAGAAGGGGCCACAAAGGGCCCCTGACGGAATAGCTAACAGTCGTTCGAACGTGACGCAAGAAAGAGGCCAGGCGGTCTACTTCGGCGCTTTCTCGTTCCTGGCGCTGGTCATCTCCGGCATTGCGACGCTCGCACCGGCCGATATGAACCCTGGAGACAGCCGTTTATCTGCTGATGTCTTCTTGGGCTCCATGAGCTGCAACACGAAGAGCACTATACCGAATGCGCAGCAGAGCCATCCGACGATCATGTAGCCGAAGGCCACCGAAAAGTCGAAGCCCAGAAACAGTCCGGCCGCATTGAACAACAGACCGAGCAGGAACCACACCATCGGAAGTCTCTCGGATTTCAATTTGAATAGCCGCATTGCGTGTCTCACCAGTTGCATATGGTTGATCAACCCCAGAATATGCGTCCAAGATCGTGTCAAGTATGTGGCGTTATTCACAAAACAGGTTTTCTTGTTCATATTCACGGAATGAAACGAGAACCGCATCACATGATAAGAAATGACTCAACGATCACCACTGCTGATATATGCCGAAGCAGCCGAGATCCACGCTCCAACCGCTAGCAAGAGAAAAATCATAGCTGTGACGCAGTACATGATCGTGGGGTTCCCGTACGGTCCTGCTCGGCGGCGGCTATGGACTAGTAGCCGCCATTCTATCTTGCAAAAGGTGACTGGCTGTAACCGGCCAGAAGCGGCCCTCCGGCCGCGGATAGTACAGGGCTACAACTTAGCGAGTGGCTGGAAACAGCCAACGAATACAACCGTCATACGCATCAGTGGGGTAACTTGAAGCTCTGTTAGAATGGGGTTCGTCCAAGTGCTCCCGGCACGGATATGCTGCCTTTTCTACAACGGCTAAAACAGCGCAAGATCGTCCAGTGGGCTATCGCCTACGCAGCCACAGCGTGGGTGTCCCTGGAAGTATTCGACCTGATTGCTGAGCAGTTTTTCTGGCCGGTTTGGGTCCGCCAGGGTGCAACTATTCTCCTGCTGTTTGGACTTCTCATTACCATTATTCTCGCCTGGTATCACGGCGAGCGCGGTCGCCAGAAAGTGGGCTTGAGGGAACTGGTCTTGCTGACCGCGCTTCTCGGATTGGCAGGACAAAGTGTTTGGTTCTTGCGGGGCCAGGACCACTCCATCGATCCGGAAACCGCATCGGCAATGTCATCCTTTCGTGCCGAGCCGCTACCGGAGCATTCCGTTGCTGTGCTTCCCTGCCTTAACCTCAGCGAAGATGAAGGTCAGGCCTACTTTGCCGACGGGCTGGCTGCCGAGTTAATAAGCCGGTTGTCTGCCGTGAGCGGATTGCGCATCCCTTCCCACACCTCTTCTTTTTCG
>CALZHX010000274.1 GCA_945787435.1 uncultured Woeseiaceae bacterium | reverse complement strand
TTTGTTTAGGCCCTCGATATCGCGAATCGCATGATCGTTACGGGCGCCGCGACCAACGCACTGGTCATCGGTAGCGAAACCCTGTCCCGTATCGTCGACTGGGAGGATCGTGGTACCGCTGTGCTGTTTGGCGACGGCGCAGGGGCCGTGGTGCTGCAGGCCAGCGACAAGGCCGGCATTATTTCGACCCACATCCATGCCGATGGGGCATTTGAGGATCTCCTGGAGGTGCCGCATGGCATCTCCAGCGGCTACGATGAGGTCCGATCGGGCAAGGCGTATATACAGATGCAGGGCAACGCCGTGTTCCGCAAGGCAGTCGCTACGCTTGGATCCATAGCGCGGGAAACCCTGGATGGAAATGGCGTCGATAAACATGACCTGGACTGGCTCGTGCCGCACCAGGCGAATCTCCGCATCATCACGGCGGCAGCGAAAAAACTCGATTTGCCGATGGACAAAGTGGTGGTGACGGTCGACGAACATGCGAACACGTCGAGTGCCTCTGTACCACTTGCACTGGATACGGCTGTCCGTGACGGTCGAATTCAACGCGGTCAGTTGCTCCTTTTTGAAGCATTTGGCGCCGGATTTACCTGGGGCTCAGCACTCGTTCGCTTTTAGAAAGAAGTTTGGTTTTTGCTCAATAATCGGGCTTTTTTATTAATGTCAATTCTATAAAAAATCTATAACTTATTCTTTTATAATGATAAATAAAACTTATTCATACCTGCTAGACTCTTCGTGTCCGCGGTTCGCGGTACTGCAAAAATAATAATAAGTAGCTTGAAATAACATTATAAAAACAAGCACAAGGGGATAAGAGATGGGTGTAGATAAAATCGTCAAACTCGTTGGCGTCCTGGTAGCTGTTGTCGGTGCCTTCGTGGCAATCCCGTACGGCGCTGCTCTCGTCGCTGTACTTGGTATCGCCGGTGGCTGGTTCATAGCCGCAGAAGACCGCCAGAGACTCCTGATCGCCGCTTTGGCGTTGATCGCAGTTCATGGTGCGCTCGGCGCGATCCCGGCGGTTGGTGATTACATCACGATGGCTTTAGGTGGGCTTAGCGGCCTGTTTAACGCTGCCGCTGCAACGTGCATCGTTCTTGGCACATTTGAGAGACTCAAGCCGTAAGAAATCTCACCTGCAACTGGTGTTATATGAAGAGGCTGCCTCTGTGAGGTGGCCTTTTCTTTTGCTATTCGCAGCCATCGCGATGTCCGGTACGGGCTTGCCGGGCAAGGCCCACGCCGATCCACCGTCAGTCAAGGCGATCAGGCAGGCTGTCGAGGCTGGCAAGCACGAGGCGGTCTCCCTGTATCGTGAATTTCTCGCGTTGCCGAACGACGCCGGGCATGCCGAGGATATCGAGACGCTCATCGTCTGGATGGAAAAGGCCTTCGGCGTGCGCGATTTCGAGACGCACCGAATAGCGACCGATGGCAGTCCGGCCCTGTTCGCGCAGCGCCTGGCGCCTGGTGCCGAGCGCACGATACTCATTTACCTGCAGGCCGACGGCCAGCCCGTCGACCCGGCAGCGTGGGCACAGGAAGATCCGTTTGATGCCGTTCTCAAGGCGCCTGATGAACTGGGGCAGTGGCACCCCATACCCTGGGATGCGTTGAGCGAACGATTTGACCCGGATTGGCGCATATTCGCCCGCTCTGCCTCGGACTCCAAGGGCCCGATGACGCAGTTCATGACGGCGATCGCATTACTCGATGGGCTCGGCTTCGTACCGGATTACAACCTGAAGGTGATCATCGATACCGAGGAAGAGCTCGGGTCGCCGCACCTTGCAGCGGCCGTGGCCCGCGAGAGCGACATGCTTGCCGCCGATTTCCTGCTCATATTCGACGGCCCCCCGCATGCATCGAATAGACCGACAGTGACTTTCGGCGCTCGCGGTATCGCGACAATGACACTCGTGACCTACGGTCCCAGGGTGGCGCAACACAGCGGGCACTACGGCAACTTTTTGCCGAACCCGGTATTTGACCTGGCACGGATCCTCGCTTCGTTAAAGGACGTCCACGGTCGTGTGACGTTGCCCGGATTCTATGACGGTGTTGTTTTCAGTGATGAGGAGCGGCGATTGCTCGCAGCAGTACCCGACGACGAGGCGCAAATACTCGCGAACGCGGGCGTAGCTCAGCCAGATGCTGTCGCACCATCGCTGCAGGAGGCTCTGCAGTACCCGTCCCTCAATGTGCGTGGTATTCGCGCCGCCTGGGTCGGTAGCGAGTCGAGGACGATCATCCCGCCCAGCGCTACGGCGGAGATCGATATCCGGCTGGTCAAGGAGTCGGATGGGGGGCGCTTGATTAACCTGGTCAGCGAGCACATTCGCAGCATGGGATTCCATGTTGTCGATGCGGAACCCACTGACGCCGAACGTGCGCGCTATCCGAAACTGGTGACAGTCAGCTCAGAGATCAGCTACGACGCGTTTCGCTCGGACTTTGATTCACCAGCAGGACTCATGGCGAGGGCAGGGATGCGTTACCTCTATGGAGAGGAGGCAATATTGATACGAACGATGGGTGGTTCGATTCCGATATCGCCCCTGGTGGAGACGCTAGGCGTGTCTGCCGCCATCGTCCCGACCGTGAATATCGATAACAATCAGCACAGTCCGAACGAAAACATCCGCCTTGGAAATTTTGTCGAGGGCATAGCGATTCTGATGGCAGTGCTCAGTCAGGGCCCCGAATAGCTGCATTTGACATAAGTGCCCCAGAAACCGTTTTTGTGGCGTTTCTAGTGTGACTCAGTTCACACTTCGGACCCAGCCCTGTCTCTATACTGCGACAAAGTGCTGTCGCACTATGGCGACAGGCAACAAGGGCCAAGGGAATGGACAAAAAACAAATGGAAGCACCGCTGTCAGAAACCAGCGTG
>CALZHX010000273.1 GCA_945787435.1 uncultured Woeseiaceae bacterium | reverse complement strand
TTGACCTTGCTACTGCGCACGGACCTGGTCTCCCTTGCGATGCTTGCGGCCATCATTGCCATCGGCAGCAAGTTCCTTATCCGGATGCGCGGCAAGCATGTGTTTAATCCCGCGAATGTCGCTCTCGTTGCGCTAATGTTGCTGAGCGACAACGCCTGGGTATCTTCCGGGCAGTGGGGCAGCGCAACAATCGGCGCACTCGCGCTGGCTTGCCTCGGTTTCCTTGTTCTGACACGTGCGCGACGAGCTGAGACAACGATCGCGTTCGTCGCGGCTTACGGCCTGCTACTAACGGTGCGCGCGCTTTGGCTCGGGGATCCGTTGAGCATTCCGCTGCACCAGCTGCAGAACGGCGCACTGCTCATATTCGCGTTCTTCATGATCTCGGATCCCAAGACCTCACCCAATTCGCCTGTTGGTCGAATCGCGTTCGGCGCCCTCGTGGCATCTGTCGCTTACAGCATTCAGTTCATATTCTATGAACCCAACGGACCGATCCTCGCGTTGATTATCTCGGCACCATTCGTGCCACTGATTGATGCCATGTCCCGCGGCCAGCTTTATCGGTGGGAACAACCGGCCGCAGGTTCGGCCAATCAAATCAAAGGAGTGTAATGATGAAATTCATAATCACGGCGACCGTCGCAATGCTGACGATCGCGATCTCGACAACGGCGCAGGCGTTTTGCGGTTTTTACGTCGCCCGCGCCGATACAAGTTTGTTTAACAGCGCCTCACAGGTCGTCCTCGTGCGCGATGACGATCGCACGGTCATCACAATGGCAAACGACTTCCAGGGCGATGTCGAAGACTTCGCGATTGTCATCCCGGTGCCAACGTTCATCGAACGTGATCAGATCAACGTTGCCGAGCGCGCGTTGGTAGAACATCTCGATGCGTACACAGCACCGCGGCTCGTCGAGTACCACGACCCGGACCCGTGCTCGCGATACGAACTCAAAAGCATGGCTATGGACTCTGCGCTGCCAAGGTCCGCACAAATATCCGAGGAAGATGTCGGCCGATTCCGCGGCGTCACCATCGAGGCAAGCTACACGGTTGGCGAGTACGACATCCTGATCTTGTCGGCCGAGGAAAGCAGCGGGCTAATCGAGTGGCTCGACGACAATGACTATCGCATCCCGAAGGGAGCAGAAGCCGTTGTCGACAGCTACCTGAAACAGGACATGCGCTTCTTTGTCGCCAAGGTAAATCTCAAGGAACAGGCCAAGCTCGGCTACTCGTACCTGCGTCCCTTGCAGGTTGCCTTCGAGAGCAACAAATTCATGCTGCCAATCCGGCTCGGCACTTTGAACGCCAACGGTAAACAGGAGCTGTACGTTTACACGCTGACTCGTACGGGTCGCGTCGAGACGACGAACTATCGTACGGTCAGGTTACCAACCGACACGGAAGTGCCGGAGTTCGTGCAGGCAGAGTTTTCGGATTTCTACCGCGCGATGTTCGAAAAACAGACACTCAAGGAGAACGAGCGCGGTGTATTCCTAGAATACGCCTGGGACATGGCCTGGTGCGACCCATGTGCGGCCGACCCGTTGAGCAGCGATGAGCTGCGCCAGCTCGGGGTGTTCTGGGTTGACGGGCCGCAGGACGGCCGAGTTGGCAAGGGCGGGCAGGCACAAAATGTGTTCGTCACGCGCCTGCACGTTCGCTATGACAAGGACCATTTCCCGGAGGATCTGATGTTCCAGGAAACCGGCGACCGGCAGAACTACCAGGGTCGCTATGTGATCCGTCACCCCTGGAAGGGCAACTCGAGTTGCGACACATCGGCTTACAAGGCCGCCGTCAAAGAGCGCCAGGAGCGTGAGGCGCAGACACTCGCGAACCTGACCGGGTGGGATATCGACGATATTCGCGGCAAGATCGACTATATCGACGGAGTCATTCCAGAGCCCGGTGAGGTGCCCTGGTGGAAACGCCTCTGGCAGTGAACTTGTGTCGGCACCATCAGTCCAGCAACAACAAAACCCCGGCGACTGGCCGGGGTTTTTTTATTCACAGGATCGACCTAGCGATAGCGCGACAGAATCTTCCTGAGCTCATCGTTACCCGGTTGCAGCTTGTCGAGAGGGTACTCGGAAAGCGGAGTCTCAATATTACCCATCAGGTCGTGCATTTCCTTGCGGGAGTCATCGATGTACAACAGGCCCGTCGTAATCTCACCTGCATTGAATCGGTCGCGCAAATACTTGAAGGCTTTGGCACGGCTCGTCGGGTCATATTCGCTTTCGATCTTGCGCAGAACGATCTTGCTACCGTCATGCAGTTCGATCGGCATGGCCGAGCCTTCGTCATACTGCGTCTTGATCTCTTCGGCTGGCGGAATGTAGTCGGCCTCGACAACATGGTGATAGAACTCACGCGTATGCGCATAACTCTTCGTCGAGCCTTCGTGATCGTTGAATGTCACACATGGGCTAATGACGTCCACCAGTGCGAACCCGTCATGCGACAGCGCACCCTGAATCAGCGGAATCAGCTGATCTTTGTCACCCGAAAAACTGCGCGCGATGTAGGTAGCGCCGAGCGCGATCGCCGTGCTCACCGGGTCGATAGGTTCCTGCTGATTGGGCAGACCTTTCTTCGGCTTGGTGCCAATATCCGCCGATGCTGAGAACTGACCCTTGGTCAGGCCATAGACGCCGTTGTTCTCAATGATGTAGCACATGTTCAGGTTTCGCCGGATCGCGTGCACGAACTGGCCGGCGCCGATCGATAACGAATCGCCGTCACCTGAAACACCTATGTAGGTCAATTTGCGGTTCGCCGCATTCGCGCCGGTCGTAACCGATGGCATGCGACCGTGAACCGAATTGAAGCCATGTGACTGGCTTGCGAAATAGGCTGGCGTTTTGGACGAACAACCAATGCCGCTCATTTTTGCGAGCATGTGTGGCTCGATATTCAGCTCGAACACGGCCTGGATGATCGCCGCCGTTACCGAGTCATGGCCACAACCGGCGCAAAGCGTTGAAACAGTGCCCTCGTAATCCCGGACCGTGAGGCCCAGCGTATTTCGAGGCATGCCGGGATGAGAGACCTTCGGTTTGGCGATATAAGTCATGCAGCCTGCCCTTTGGAATGCTCTTCAAGTATCCGCTGCACGACGAATCCGGCATTCAGTGACAGACCGTTGTAGTGCAGCACCGAAACGAGTTTCTTCGGGTCCGCATCGCTATCCAGCATCAGCAATGTGCGCAGCTGCGCATCACGATTCTGTTCGACGACGTAGATGACATCGTGCTGCTCAATGAACTCCTTCACCGAGTCGCTGAATGGGAACGCTTTGGCGCGGCAGTAGTTACTCGAA
>CALZHX010000272.1 GCA_945787435.1 uncultured Woeseiaceae bacterium | reverse complement strand
TCGTCACAAGCAGTAACTGCTCACTGCGTTCGTGCCCGACATAGGTGCCAAAATCGGCGCTTGCGGAGCGACCGCAGCCGAGGCCGATGAACAGCAGGAGAATTAGGTAACGAATACTCATAAAGTCAGCAATGTTAGTCATTTCAAGGCCTTGCCGGGGATGAATACGTTTGCAGGCAGGCCTTTGCGAGTAGGCTGCTTGCTACAATGATCGGATTGCCCGGCAAGAACAAGAAATGAAGCAAAAACCCCAACTCAATTTCTGGCAGATCTGGAACATGTGCTTCGGCTTCCTGGGCATTCAGTTCGGCTTCGCGCTGCAAAATGCCAATGTCAGCCGCATCTTCCAGACGCTGGGGGCAGAAATCGATGACATTCCGATTCTCTGGATCGCCGCACCGCTAACGGGCCTCATCGTGCAGCCGATTATCGGCTACATGTCGGATCGCACCTGGAATCGCCTGGGTCGTCGCCGCCCGTATTTCCTCGTTGGCGCAATACTTGCGTCGCTGGCGATATTCGTGATGCCAAATTCGCCTGTTCTCTGGGTTGCGGCCGGAATGCTCTGGATCATGGACGCCAGCATCAACATATCGATGGAGCCGTTCCGTGCTTTCGTCGGCGATATGCTGCCGGAGAAACAACGGACCGGTGGTTTTGCGATGCAGACGTTTTTCATCGGCATCGGCGGCGTCGTTGCATCAGCGCTCCCCTGGATGATGACGAACTGGTTCGACATTAGTAACACGGCCGCGCCTGGCGTCGTCCCTGATTCCGTTAAATGGTCGTTCTACATGGGCGGCGCCGCTTTTCTGCTGGCTGTTTCGTGGACCGTGTTTCGCACGCGCGAATATTCGCCCGAAGAACTTGCAGCGTTCGATGCGGCACGTCCGGCCGCGCATGTCGCCGAAGACACGCAGCTGCGAGCTGCCAATAAATATCGCAACGGCGGCATCACCTGGAGCGCCATTGGTTTGGTGATGTGGTACTGGATCGTTGCAGCAGGTCTCGACAAGCAGTTGTACGTGCTTGCGGGCGGTTTCGTTGCGTTCGGTGTCCTGCAGGTCGTGACGAGCGTGCTGCAGAATAGGGCGCAGACCGACAACGCTCTTTACCACATCATGCACGACCTCTTTCACATGCCGAAAGTGATGCGGCAACTCGCTGTTGTGCAGTTCTTCTCCTGGTTCGCGATGTTTGCGATGTGGATTTATGGCACCCCTGGCGTTACAAGCCACCACTATGGGACGACCGACCCATCCTCCGCTCTCTACAATGAAGGCGCGAACTGGGTCGGCGTGCTGTTCGGCGCCAAGTTCGGCATCGCAGCGCTGGCCGCAATTGCGATACCGGTTGTTGCAAAGCGACTGGGTTGTCGTATCAGTCACCTGATCAACATGTGCATCGGCGGTGTGGGCCTTATCAGCTTCGTGTTCGTTCGCGACCCCGCGTTGCTGGCGATTTCGATGATCGGGGTAGGCATCGCGTGGGCGTCAATCCTGTCTTTGCCGTACGCCTTGCTGTCCAGCAACCTGCCGTCGAACAAGATGGGCGTTTATATGGGCATCTTCAATTTCTTCATCGTGATACCACAGCTCGTTGCGGCAAGCGTGCTGGGACTGATATTGCGGGAGTTCTTCTCCCTGCAAAGTATCTACGGGCTGGTGATTGGCGGTGTCCTGATGATTATCGCCGGCCTGTCCACGCTGCTCGTCGATAAGGACGCCGAACCTACATCGTAGCCCCGCAGGACTGGCGCACGATCAGTTTCGGTTGCATCTGCACAGATTGCACGGAATCACCCTCGATCAAACCAACGATTGCCTGGACCATTCCTTCGCTGGCTTCACGAATGTTCTGTTGCACCGTGGTCAAGGGCGGGTTGACGAAGGCGGCGCGCGGCAGGTCATCGAACCCTACAACGCTGACGTCTTCCGGTACGCGGCGACCGGCATCGGCGAGCGCACGCATCGCGCCGACCGCCAGGACATCCGTTACGGCAAACACAGCATCAAGGGACTGACCCGTGGCGACCAGGCTCTGCACAGCCGCGTAGGCATCTTCTTCAGTATTATCCGCATGAATCGCCAACGCCGAGTCGGACTCCAGCCCGGCTTCACGCAGTGCCCTGGCATACCCGTCATAGCGCGATGCGAACTCAGGGTGGCAACTGGACGTGTCGCCGAGAATAGCGATCTGCGAGCGGCCCAGGCCGGTTAGATGATGGGTGGCCAGGTAGCCGCCCGTCTGGTTGTCACAACCATACGACAGACCGGGCTGATCAGCAGCGATGGGTCCGTAAATAATGAAGCGCGTATTCACCGCGGCGAGTGCGTCCAGCTTCTCCCTATAACTGACATAGTCGCCGTAACCGAGAAGGATGAGACCGTCGGCGCGATGACTTGCCTGGTATTCGACATGCCAGTCGTCGGTCAGTTGCTGCAGCGATACGAGCACGTCGTAGCCCATGCTTGCCGCGGACCGGGTGATGTAGCCGATCATCGATAGGAAAAACGGATTGATCTGCGCGTCCTCTCCCCCGGTTTCGTCAAACAACAGCAAGGCAATCGTGTTGCTCTGATGGGTGCGCAATCCCGCCGCATTGCGATTGACGAAATAGTTGAGCTCCCTGGCGATCTGCTGAATGCGCTCGCGCGTTTCCTGCCGCACCAGCGGGCTGTTGCGAAGTGCACGCGACACCGTCGCCTGCGAAACGCCGGCGAGGTCTGCTATATCACGTGATGTCGGGTTTTCGACCTTCATGGAACAATTGTAGTGGACGAGTGCCAGTCAAGGTCCGAGTTTTACCACAATCCGGCACACACCGATGGTGTGGCAAGTATCTATGTGTAGCAAATACAGCAGGATGCGGTCGATGCAGCCTTGTGAGAGCATAGTCGGACCACATAGACGACAGGAAGATGGATGGCTGAGCAAACCATGCTCATTGGCGATATCGGCGGCACGAATGCGCGTTTTGCGCTCGCCGATCAGAGCGCTCCCGGGTTCTCGCACGAGGAAACCCTGCAGTGCGCCGATTTTGCGTCGGCCGAAGCTGCAATCTTGCATTATCTTGACGCTGTCGGGGCAGCAGCACCAAGCGTTATTTGCCTTGCGGCAGCCGGACCTGTTGTCGATGACCATATCCGTGTGACCAACAATCACTGGATCCTGAGCGTCGATGATCTGAGTGCGGCTTTCTCGACGGATGCCATCCGGCTGATGAATGACTTCGAGGCTATTGCCTGGTCGATTCCAGCCCTCGCCGAGGATGACTGCCTGCCTATCGGCCTGCCCGATGCGAAGCCCCTGCCGGATGGCGACTATTCAGTTGCAATTGTTGGCCCCGGTACCGGGCTTGGAGCGGTCGGGTTGCGCAGGGTTGGCGATTTGCTGATACCGCTTGCGGGTGAGGCCAGTCATGCCGGCTTCGCGCCAGAGACCCGGGTCCAGCTGGACGTCTTTGTGGCCCTCAGAGAGCAATTTGATCGCGTCTCGTCAGAACGACTGGTGTCCGGGTCCGGACTGGAGAACATTTACTGGGCGCTCGGCCAGATTCACGGGGTAAAGCTACCGAAGCTTTCCGCCGCCGATATATTCGCGGCAGCGGAAAAACCGGATGAACATGCTTCTGAAGCCGTCGCCCTGTTCTTCGAAGTGCTTGGGCAATTTGCCGGTAACTACGCGCTGGCAATGGGCGCAAATGACGGCGTCTACATCGCTGGCGGCATCGTCCGTCGCTATCCCGACCTGTTCGTGAACAGTCGCTTTCGCTCCGGCTTCGAGAGTAAGGGTCGCCACAGGGTAATCATGGAAGCGATACCCACTCAGCTCATCATGCATCCACAGCCAGGCCTGCTCGGCGCGAGTTACGTAGCGTTGGATTCGCTGCGCGGCACTGAGGTAATGCCGACGTCGTGACGGGGAAACTCCTCGGCATCGATTGTCTCGAGATAGCCGTGCCACGCTGCATATCCGATGACTGGAATGATCACGATCAGTCCAACGAACGCGGTGACGAGCCCGAGCAACAGGCTGGCGACTATTATTGTCAGCCAGATGAACATCGCACGTTTGTTGCGGAGCACTGCGTTCACTGATGTCACGATCGCTGTAATGCTGTCGACATCACGGTGCATGATCATGGGCAATGAGAACGCGCTGGCACAAAAGGTTATGGCGGCAAAAATAGCGCCAACGATGCTGCCGAAACCCAGGTAGGGCCATAATTCGCGAATCGTTATTTCGCCGTCGGTCGGGAAAAACACCGTGATGATAACGGCCGCTCGCGCCCACACCAGGAAGATGACGAGCAGGATGATTGCAAAGATCATCTCGTTGCCCAGGTGGCGACGGAACGCTGCGCGCAGGCTGCGTGCCATGAGTGGCGGCTGGCCGCGCTCGAGTTGTGCGCTGATCGCGTAGAGACCAATGCAGGTCAGCGGCGCCAGGAAGACAAAGCCGCCGAGCATCGCGAACATGATCCACTGGCTGCCCTTCATCCAGGCGAGCAAGCTCACGATTGCGATCAATAGTGCTACGGCCAGCCCGTAAATCAGGCTCTGCTGCGGTGCCTGTACAAGGTCCCTTACGCCGAGCCTTACCCAGCGAAACGGCGCCCACGGAGACAGATTGCGGCACGGCGCAACGAACGGCATTTCATTGTTGTTGGTCTTTTGCTGATCAACGTCAGTCACGACTCATCCCCCCGGATATTCCCGCCGATCATCGTCGAAAACTCAAATCGGGGCAATCGTTACAAATGCTTAGATGTAGAATACATTCAGGCGTATTGCTAAAAGAGCTTACGACGGAAAGCGAAATGGACCTCAAGGGAAAGACAATCGCCATCACCGGCGGCGCGCGCGGGCTCGGCGCGGCAATGGGCAGGCGACTCGCTGCTGCAGGCTGCCAGCTGGCCCTTATCGACATGGATGAAGATGCGCTGGCGGAAACCGCAGCGGGCTGCAGCAACGCCGGAGCGGGCGACGTGCGCACTTACAAAGTCAACGTGGCCCGGGAAGGCGAGGTCGAAACGCTGTTTGACGCGATCGCCAGTGACTTTGGCGAGCTTCACGGGCTTGTCAACAATGCCGGCATTACACGTGACGCGTTCACGGTCAAATACAAAGATGGGGCACTGCAATCCAAAATGACGCTTGAGCAGTGGCAGGCTGTAATCGATGTCAACCTGACGGGCGTGTTTCTGTGTGGCCGCGAGGCTGCTGCCAGGATGATCGAGCTCGGTTGCCCGGGTTGCATCATCAATATTTCTTCGATATCCCGGCACGGCAATATGGGTCAGGCAAATTATTCCGCGGCCAAGGCCGGCGTGGAAGCCCTGGCCGTGGTATGGGCCAAGGAGTTTGCGCGTTACGGGATTCGTGCCGCGGCCATTGCACCGGGGTTCATCGGCACTGAGATGGTCATGGCGATGAAGCCCGAGGCACGCGAGAAGCTTGCAGCTCACATACCGGCCCAACGCATCGGGGAACCCGATGAGATAGCACATACCGTGCAGTTTATTCTCGAGAACGACTACATCAGTGGCCGTTGCGTCGATGTCGATGGAGGTCTGCGACTGTAATGCAACTCATCGGCATGTCCGCTCGTGTAGTTGCGTTTTTGATATTCCTGTTGCCGGCGCAATTGTTGGCAACAACGCTCGTTGTTACTGACCAGGACGGCGAAGCGCTCGCCACGGTGATGGTCACAAGGAGCGTCCCCGGCAACGACGTTGTGGATACCTCCGACAACGGCTATCCGAAACCCGGGCTTGTCAATTCCGTTGTGCCCCGGATCACGTTGTTTACAGGCAGCGACGGCAGCGTTCGCTTCGATCCGCTTGACGCTACCGGCGAGCGAAAATTCCTGGTGCGCAAGCAGGGTTATTTCGATGCGCACGTCGCGGCGGACAATGACGTTGCGACGCTCGAAGTGCAGCTGGAGCTGCTGGTGGACGACAAGCTGATCGCCGAGAGCAAGCCGGCAAATCTCTGGTTATCCGAACTCGTTTTCAATTGGGCCGAGGAACCGGCCCCGGCACGAGAGCATTTCCTGCTGCACTGTGGGTTCTGTCATCAGCAGGCGTCTGTGTTCATGCGCCTGTCGCGCACTGAAGAACAATGGGTCGACATCATCGATCGTATGCAAATGTACGGCGCGATGGCGAGCGAGGACTTCGTTGATGGCGCACCGGCAGGCTTCGCTGGTGCCTTCGACAGACTGAACCAGGGCTACGCGGAGTTGCCGGCATTCGAGGCATGGGAACCAGGACTGTCATCAGCGACGATCACAGAATGGCCAATCGGCGACGAGTTCTCGCAAATGCACGACTTCGTGCTGCATCCGAATGGCAAGGTGTATGTCGGCGACAACCTGATGGACAGGATCTACGCTCTTGATCCCGAGTCCGGTGAGTACGAGGTCTTCAAAGTCCCGCATGATGAGGGTGCAGAGCACGGCGGAATCCTCGGCAGTCGTATGGGAACTTACCCGAAAACAGATAATTATATGGGCGTGCATTCCTTTGCAATTTCGCCCTCCGACGGTCACATATTCCTGACGCCCTCGATGCAGCAGGAACTCGTCGAGTTCGACCCGGACAGCGGCGAGTTCACACGCCACAAGATGGATGATGGTTTTTATCCGCACACGATTCGTACGGATGACGAGGACCGTGTGTGGTTTACGTTGGCGCTGTCGTCACAGGTCGCGATGTTTGACCGCGAAACTGAGGAGTTCACCTACTACGACATTCCCGCGCGCGGCATGAAGGAGTGGGCAGCACTCAAGGTCATCAAGTTCCGTCTTGGGCACGGTTACGTTGGCAGCAGGCCAGACCTGGACTGGGAGACCACAGGATTTCCGATGCCCTACGGCATTGACGTATCGCCGCTGGACGGACGCGTGTGGATTGCTCGCCTGTACGCCGACGACATTGCCGTCATCGATCCGGACACCGAGGAGGTGACCGTTATCAAGACGCCCTTCAACGGGCCACGCAGATTACGTATCGATGCCGACGGCGATATCTGGATTGTCGCGTTTTCCGACGGCAAGCTCGCGAAGTACGACCCTGTTGCTGCCGAATTCACGCTCTACGACTTGCCGGTCATGAGCGAGACACCCTACGCGCTGAACGTTGATCGCGACCGCGGTGTGGTCTGGGTCAACGGCAACCAGTCGGACACGATCATGTCTTTTCATATCGAGTCTGAGACCTGGCGCACCTACCCGATGTCACGGCGGCGTACTTTTACACGCGATATCGAAATTGCGGAAGACGGCAGCGTTTACACGAGCAACTCACATTTTCCGAGCTGGATGATTGAAGATGCGCAGCCGACTTTGATTCGCATCGAGCCCGGTATCCCGGCCGACCCGATCGAAGCGCAGGGCGAGGTTCTGTACGAGCAGCATTGCGACACCTGTCATTCGTTGCAGGACATAAAGGCGCCCGATCTCGCGACGTTAAAGAAAATGCCATTCACACGTGTGGCCCGATCGCTGGAGTTCGGCATGATGCAGCAGCAGGCAGCGCACCTGTCGAGCGATGATCGCT
>CALZHX010000271.1 GCA_945787435.1 uncultured Woeseiaceae bacterium | reverse complement strand
GGCAGTTATTGAATCAGGCACGCGTCGATTCCGCGCGATTTTCCTTACGTCGATTACGACAGCAGCCGGATTGATGCCGATCCTGCTTGAGAAGAGTACGCAGGCGGCGTTCGTCATTCCGACCGCAATATCGCTGGCATTCGGGATCATATTCGCAACGGTCATCACGCTGTTCCTTATTCCGTCGCTGTATATGCTGCAGGTAGACGGTTTTGCCAGGGCGCGTCGTATCCGCAATTGGGTTCTGGGCAAGCCACCAGCAACTGGTAAATCCGAGACGGCCTGATTTCGGCGCCTGCGACAGAGAAAGACGTGCGCGATGGCCTCGTCGCGGGCCTCGTCGCGTACACGCTCTGGGGCATTTTGCCGATCTACTTCAAGCTTGTTGAGTCGGTTTCATCGACCGAGGTATTGCTGCACCGAATAATCTGGGCCATCCCGTTCGGTGCCCTGATTATCCACCTGCGCCGACAGTGGCCGGACGTTGCCGAAGCCCTGAAGCATCGGCAGATGATGCTCTGGCTGACATTGACCGCAGTCCTGATTGCCGTCAACTGGTATGTCTACATCGTCGCCATACAGACCGACCGTATTTTCCAGGCGAGCCTGGGCTACTACATCAATCCACTGATCTTCGTTGTCGCCGGCGTGTTCATGTTCGGCGAAAAACTCCGCGGCATGCAAACGGCTGCGGTTGTACTGGCTGCAATTGGTGTGCTCGTGCTGACATTTAGTGGCGGCGAGTTTCCAGTGATATCGCTGTTCCTTGGAACCTCATTCACAATT
This sequence comes from uncultured Woeseiaceae bacterium, assembly GCA_945787435.1. Taxonomy (GTDB): domain Bacteria; phylum Pseudomonadota; class Gammaproteobacteria; order Steroidobacterales; family Woeseiaceae; genus UBA1847. Next base: position 1,748 of record CALZHX010000271.1, on the reverse strand, counting down.
TATGGTGTTGTACGAAAGCGTGTCGTGATCGGCGCCATGCCCGGGCTCTTCATTGAGACACTGGTGCTTGTACCGGTCGCTCTGATCTGGCTGGGCTGGATGTTTGGCAACGGCCAGGCCGAGTTTGGATACGCCGGTCCGGGCATCACCGGGCTGTTGCTGCTGGCCGGGCCGATTACGGTTGTTCCGCTGTTGATGTTTGCCATTGCTGCCAAGCGCCTGAGCCTGACGACGGTCGGCTTCATGCAATTCCTGGCGCCGACATTGCAATTTGGTACTGGAATCTATTTCGGCGAGGCCCTGACCCTGCCGCGATTGATTTGTTTTGCCTGTATCTGGATAGCAGTCGTGCTGTTTAGCATCGACGCCGTGAGGAAGCAGAATAGGGTCAGAGCCCGAGGGCTCTGACCCCAATGCTGTTACTTCTTCGCCTTGCGTTCCTGGACTTCCTTGATCACTTCTTCAGCCACATTCGCCGGGCACGGCGCATAGTGTGAGAACTCCATCGAGAACTGGCCACGACCTGAAGTCAGGGTACGCAGGTGCCCGATGTATCCGAACATCTCGCCAAGCGGCGCATCGGCTTTAACCCGAACGCCGGTTGCGCCGGCATCCTGCGATTTGATCATGCCGCGGCGGCGATTGAGATCACCGATAACGTCACCGACGTTGTCGTCAGGCGAGAAAACGTCGACTTTCATGATGGGCTCGAGCAATTGCGCGCCGGCTTTCGGGATCGATTGGCGGTACGCAGCCTTGGTCGCGATCTCGAAGGCAAGAGCCGACGAGTCGACGGCGTGAAACGCACCATCGAGCAGCGTAAATTTCACATCTAGCAACGGGTAGCCGGCGAGCGTGCCTTCGGCCATGCTGGTACCAAATGCTTTCTCAATAGCGCCCCAGTATTCGCGTGGCACATTGCCGCCAGTGACCTTGGATTCGAATTCGTAGCCCGAATTCGTCTCGCCCGGCTCGATCATGTACTCGATCTTGCCGTACTGGCCGGATCCACCAGACTGCTTCTTGTGCGTGTAAGAGTCTTCGATGCTCTTCGTAATCGTTTCACGGTAAGCAACCTGCGGCTTGCCCATCTCAACTTCGACGCCATGCGTACGACGCAAGATGTCGACCTTGATGTCGAGGTGCAATTCGCCCATGCCTTTGATCAGCGTTTCACCCGAATCTTCATCGGTCGCGACCTGGAAGGATGGGTCTTCCTGAATCATTTTGTTCAGTGCAACACCCATTTTCTCGGTGCCCGCCTTGTCACGCGGATGAATGGCGACCGAAATTACGGGATCCGGAAATACCATCGGCTCAAGCGTCGCCGGGTTGTTCACATCCGCGAGTGTGTGCCCCGTACGCGTGTTCTTCATGCCGAGTAAGGCGACGATGTCACCCGCCTGAGCGTATTCCAGTTCCTCGCGTGAATCCGCATGCATCTCGACGATACGGCCTATACGTTCGGTCTTTCCGGTAAAGGTATTCAGAACGCTGTCGCCTTTCTTCAGCTGGCCAGAGTAGATACGGGTGAAGGTCAGGGCGCCATACTGGTCGTCCATGATCTTGAAAGCGAGCGCACGTAGCGGCTTGTCAGCATCGACGACCGCGAACTCGCCGAGGAACTTCGACCCAAGAATCGGGTTGGCCGGCAGATGAGCTGGCCCGTGACGGGACTCTCGTTCCGCCAGGCGCGCACCGCCGTTGGGCTTCTCGGCGGGCACCTGATGTCACGGGAGGAGTATCGG